>DAOVNU010000025.1 GCA_030630065.1 bacterium
ATACAGGACAAAAACTATGTTTCCGACTTTGATCGCGAAGTGAAAAAATTACTTAATTCAAAAAAGAAAAAAACATGACCTACTTCAAGGAAGATACATTAGTCCAACAAACAACTGCTGATTATCTGAATATTTGACAGAACCAAAATGGAGCATGTGATTATGGCACAAATAGTGTAGATGTGGCACAAAAGATGGCACATAAGTTCAAAAATTGAAATTAAAGAGTGTTAACAAAAAAAATAGGAGGGATTGCCACGACCTTCGGTCTCGCAATGACAGGATGGGCAGAGTAAACTCTGCTACTACAGAAGCAAAGCAAGCTTTGCAACTACAATAAGTTCGCTCCATGAATGGAGCAACTACAAAGTGGAGAAAAAATTCCTCATTAAAACCTATGGATGTCAGATGAATGTGGCGGATTCGGAGAGAATCCGCTCGCTTCTTTTGAGGGATGGCTACCAGGAGACCGCAGATATGGGGGAAGCCGGGCTGATTATCCTTAATACCTGCGCGGTGAGGAAACATGCGGAAGATAGAGCCCTTGCTCGCTTAAATTCCCTGAAACATTATAAAAGAAAGAATCCGGATTTGATTATTGGTCTCTTTGGCTGTGTTCCTTCCTTTTACGGAGAAAAACTTCTTGAAGAATTCCCTCATTTAAGTATTCTTTGTGGACCAAAAGGCATCGGAGAAATAAACTCGCTTTTGCAAAAGGCAGAGAAAGGAGAGAGAGTTGCCTCGCTGAATGGAAAAAACAACCTTTTTGATGACAGGTGCATCCTAACAGGAAAGAAGAAGGCAGTATTTTTGCCGATTATGCAGGGATGCGATAATTTCTGTTCCTATTGCGTAGTTCCCTATACCAGGGGCAGGGAAAGAAGTAAGCCCTCCCTGCAGATTATGGAGGAGGCAGAAAATTTAGTCAGTCAAGGGGTAAGGGAGATTATGCTTTTAGGGCAGAACGTCAATTCTTACGGCAAGGGTCTTACGGAAAAGATTGATTTTGCGGGATTGTTGAAATTGGTCGGCAAAATAAAAGATTTAGAGAAAATCAAGTTTATGACTTCTCATCCTAAAGACATTTCTCAAAATCTTCTGGAGGTAATCGCCTCCTCTGAAAAGATTGAGAAACGTTTGCATCTTCCGGTCCAATCCGGCTCTGACTCTATTCTGGAAAGGATGAATCGCGGTTATACTGTGAAAGATTATAAAAAAATCATCAAAAATGCCCGGGAACTTATGCCAAAAATTTCCATTTCTACCGACATCATCGTCGGTTTCCCGGGAGAGAGAGAAGATGATTTTCGGCAAACCCTGAAACTTCTTACGGAGATTCGTTTTGATTCAATTTTTGCCTTTAAGTATTCAAACCGACCAAAGACGGCTGCCGGACGTTTTCCCGGTCAGATTCCTCAAGAGGAAAAGGAAAGGCGGCTAAAAGAAATCTTAGAATTGCAAAGAGAAATCAATCGGGCGAAGAGGAAGGCGGTTCAGAAGATTCTTTAAGGGAGGAGTTGCGAAGAATGGAAAGGAGAAGAAAACCTAAAGCGGCAATAGCCAGAATTCCTACCAATTGGGCTTTTTTCATATTTAAAGAATGTACAATTTCCCTGCCGGATTCCACCACCTCCAATTCCTGAGCATGGATATCAAGCCCTCCTTGATGTTGGGAACAACACCTATTAAAAATACCGGAGATTCTAACTTTATCTCCTTTTGTTTTGTAGGAACCGGCAAATTTAATTTTTTCTAAATCCTCTCTTTTGCACCAGATTCCAATCACACTTTCGCCGTCGCTGACATTAATCCAGCCATATTCTCCCCGGCACATCACATCCCCGATTACCTCTCCCTCATAGGTTACCGTTTCCCCATTATATTTCTCAGCATTCCTAATCAACTCCATACTGGAAACCCCCTCAGCACAGAGAGAAGAGGAAAAAATAGCCAAAAATAAACATATAAAGAATAGTTGCAAAACCCTTTTTTTAAACATATTTACTTTCCTTTTATTAAAGCACCGATAAAGCCAAAAAGCACAAAGACAGCCATAAATTCCAGCCGTCCGCACCACATCTGAAAAATATAGATAACCTTAAGCAAAACAGGCATCTCTACCGAAGTAATGCCACAGGAAAGCCCAACGTTGGCACCTGCAGAGACCGACTCAAACAGAGCAAGTTCGAAAGGATAGCCAAAAAAGACCCCGATAACCGCTCCAAAAAGATAAAGAAGAACATAGGCAAGAATAATGAGCGCCGCAGACCTCACCTGGGTATCCTCCAAAATTCTCTCTTTGAAATGATGAAACTTTTGCACAATAACACCGGACTCAGGCGACATTAATTGTCTTATTTCCTTTAAAAAACCACGAAAGACAATCCCGATTCTCAAAATCTTGATTCCTCCGGCAGTGGATGAAGAACATCCTCCAATTCCCATTGCAATAATTATCCCAAGAAGAGCAAGCGGACCCCAACCTCTAAGGAACTGCTCCTTATAGATTGTCATATAGCCGGTGCCGGAATGTCCGGAAACCAGTTGATAGAAACCTCTGCGAAAGAGAGCAAGATTTCCGGAATAGAGATTTGTTTTCATTAACCCCAGCACCACCAGGGTAAAGGTAATCATCATCGTGATGAAAAAGGTAAGGGTCTCGATATTGCGATAGAGTTCTCTTCGTCTACCTGTCCAGAGCGCATAATGAAGGCCAAAATTAAGGGAACCAACAACAAAGAGAATAATGGTAATTATCTCGATGAGAAAACTATGATAGTAAAGAATATTCTGGGACTGGGGAGCAAATCCACCGGTATCCCAAGCCGCCATAAAGAGCATTAGTCCCTGTAGAAATGAGCGCATTGGTTTCAGCCCCTCTAAAATTCCTGCTCCCGTGAGAAGGGAAGTTCCCAGAATTAACCAGATAAAACTCACGAGCCAGATAAAACGGGCGGTCTGAATGACGTTGGGCAGAATTTTCTCTTCCCTTGCCTCCCCCACATAGATGCTAAAAGCACCCCCAATCCCCCTAACAAAGAAGGTCAGAGCAATGACTACAATTCCCTGCCCGCCCACAAACATCATCAAGTGCCTCCAGATGTTATGGCTATAGGAGAGATGGTCAAGGTTACGAATGAGGGTAAGACCGCAGGTAGCAAATCCGCTCATAGCATCAAAAGAGGCGTCAAGGAAATTAATAAAGTGGCCGGAGAGATAAAGAGGAATTGCCCCGAGAAGCATTGCAAACAACCAGGAGAGAGAAGCAACGACCATACCATGAGTCCAGTTGAGTTCTTTGGAGCGGGGAATGAGGGAAAGAAGAAAATAACCGATAATAAATGAAACAAGGGCAGCCAAAAGAAAGTCAAGGGCAGGGTTCCATTCCTTGAAGCAAAGAGCAACAATCAGGGGAATAAACATCAAAACCCCTAACCCAATGATTAACTTACCAAGGTAGTAGCCAATGACTTTAAGGTCTTCGAGTTTTGGTTTAAAAATCATCAGAAAATCCGGATAAATAAGAGGAGAAGAAAGGAAATGAAGATAAGAATAAGCGGATAGGTAATTTCGGTTAAAATTCCTAAGACCGCTTTCCCTGTAATTTCGGGTAACTTAAGAATAGTTTTTAGAGCCATTTTACTTTTTTTCCGAAGGGCCGAGGAGAGCACGCAGCAACTCCTGTTCCT
Source organism: bacterium (assembly GCA_030630065.1). Taxonomy (GTDB): domain Bacteria; phylum Ratteibacteria; class UBA8468; order UBA8468; family UBA8468; genus DAOVNU01. The sequence goes on from DAOVNU010000025.1 coordinate 3,690, forward strand.
TCTCAAGAGATGTCAGAGCAATAACCTCATCGGCTACCTGCAAAACCGTATCACTGCGGGGAATCAAGACCTGTGTCCCTCTGATAATGGAAACAATCACGGCATCATTGGGAAGATTAATGTTCTTTACTTCCTTATTAATCGTTGGTGAATCATCCGGTAAATCAATTCTTACCAAAGCTAATTTTCCCTTCCTGAAGGTTGCCAAATTAACGAAATCGTCCAGCGAAACCTCCTCTTCAATAATCTTGGCAATAATTCCTGTACTGTTCACCGGAACGTCAACGCCCAATTTACCAAAAATATGCTCATTTTTGGAATCATTTACCAGGGCAACAGTGCGGGAAAGATGAAAGATTTCCTTTGCCAACTGGCAGATAACGAGATTATCCTCATCATTTCCTGTGACCGCAGCAACAACGTCGGCTCGCTCTGCTCCCGCTGCCTCTAAAGAAGAAGTACGGCACCAATCACCATTAATCACCAGAATGTCAAGTTCTTTAGTAATAAGTTTACAGGTCTCCTTATCCTTCTCGATAAGACTGACCGTATGCTTATCCTGTATAAGTCGCTTAGCAAGATAGTAGCCAATCTTTTTTCCGCCAACAATAATAATATGCATAATTACAATCCGAATTTCTTCTTGACCTTTTTAAGGTTTTTCATCACCACCACACCCAGGATGTAATCCCCTTTTGTTAGGATAGAATCCGGGCGAGGAATAACCGGATGATTATTTTTTCTCATAACCACTACTAAAAACTCCCCGGGAATATTTACTTCCTCAATTTTTTTACCTTCCAATTCAGAAGATACGGAAATTTCCAAAACACCTAAATATCCGCTTTCGGTGAGATAACTGGAAAGATGACTTTCAATAATGCGGTCCCTGATGCGCGCCGCAATAAGCATCGTACCGCTGATAATCTTTAAACCAAAACCGCGGTAAACCTCAGCCAGATCCGGCTCATAAACCCGCGTAATTACCCGGGGAACCTTAAAGATTTTTTGTCCAATCTGGGCAATCATAATGTTGCTCTTATCCGAATCGGTAACAGCAACAAAGGCATCGGCTTTTTCAATGCCTGCCTCTTTCAAAACCCCCAAATCCGAACCGTCACCGGTAATGGTCAAACCATTAAACATTTTACCCAGACGTTCAAATGCCTCTTGCTTTCTGTCGATAATAACCACGTTATGCCCTTCTTTCTGCAGAAGTTGAGATAACTGCTGGCCTACACGGCCACATCCAACAATAATGATATACATCTTTATTTTATGGCTTCAACAATTTTCCTAAAATTGTATCGTGGTTGGTGGGTTTTGCGAAAGTAGAGAACGCCTTCTCCAATGATTAAGGCCAGAAGAAGAAGGATAATAACCGTAATTTCTTCTCGTGAAAGGTTCTGGAACACTGCAATTAACATACCATAAAATTGCAAAAATATCAAGTCAAATTGCCTTTTTCCGGGGATTGGATTAAAATGTTCAATATGCCCAGGCAATTAAAGATTAACGCCGCAAGAACTGAAAAAAGGATTATTAAATTTATTCGGGAGGAATTGGGTAAGACCCCCTTTCATAAAGCGGTTCTTGGCCTCTCCGGGGGAATAGATTCTGCGGTTATTGCCCGCCTCACGGCAAAGGCAATTGGCTCTAAAAATACCTTTTCCCTTATTCTTCCTTTCCGGAATAGTTCTTTAGGAAACATCAACGATGCCAAAATGGTTGCGAAAAAACTTTCTTTGCACAATGAAATTATTAATATTACTCCAATGCTCAAGGCCTATTTCAAAAATTTCTCAAAAGTAGATAAAATTCGTCTGGGAAATAAAATTGCAAGAGAGAGAATGAGTATTCTCTATGATGTTGCTAAAAAAGAGAAAGCCATGGTGATTGGAACCAGCAATAAAACGGAACTTCTCCTCGGTTATTTTACCAAATATGGGGATGGGGGGGTAGATTTAGAGCCATTGGGTTCTCTCTATAAAACTCAGGTATATCAATTGGCAGAATACCTGAAAATTTCCGAAAAAATCATTAAGAAAACTCCCAGCGCTGACTTATGGAAGGGACAGACCGACGAGGGCGAATTGGGTCTTTCTTATCAAGAAATGGATGAAATCCTCTATTTTTTGGTTGACTGCGGATATAAAAAAAATAGAATACTAAAATTGGGCTATCCCGAGAAAAAGATTAAAGGAATTGAATTTCTTCTTAAGAACTCCTCCCACAAGAGAAATGCTGCTCCAATCCCAAAACTTTATCCTTTTACAGAAGAGGCACCAGGGGCAGGAGCACAGAGATAAAAATCAGGGCGCTGGTGAAACTCTTTTAAAAAAGATTCGCTAATTTTTTCCTGAAATTTTTCAAGACCTTCTTCTTTGATTAGGTGGAGAGTACAGCCACCGAAACCAGCCCCGGTCATCCTTCCTCCGATTACCCCCTTTATCTTTCTTCCTTCATCAACGATGAGGTCTAATTCCGGACAACTTACTTCATAGAGATTTCTTAAACCATTATGGGAAAGATAAAGAAGTTTCCCAAAAGAGTCAAGGTCATTTTTCTTTAGATTCTCAACTGCCAACAGAACTCTCTCATTTTCCTCAACCACATATTGAACCCTTTTCTGTAAAACCGAGGGAAGTTTGCTTTTTAATCCTGAGAATTGCCGGGGACTTATGTCCCGCAAATTCAGGGATAACAATTCTGCGGCTTTTTCACACTCGTTTCTTCTCTGGTTATAGGCAGAGGCAGACAACTTACGGCTCTTTTTTGTATTGGTAAGAACGAGTTTATAACCCGCAAAAGGCAGTGGAACGCAGGAATAGGAAAGGTCCCGGCAGTCAAGAAAAAGGGCAAAATCTTTTTTGGAGAGAAGGGAGGCAAACTGGTCCATTATCCCGCAGGAGACACCGACAAATTCATTCTCGGCTTTCTGGCACAAAACCCCCATCTCTTCTTTAGTTATCTTTAGATTATTTAAGGTTTTAATGAAGAGAGCGGTGGCTACTTCTAATGCCGCCGAGGAACTTAAACCAACCCCAAGAGGAATGTTTCCTGAAATCTTCAGTTCCATTCCCGAGAGAGAAAAATTTCTCTTTTGGTACTGGTCAATTACGCCAACCGGATAATCGGACCAATCCCCCCGCCTCTTGAGTTTCTCATCAAGGTTAATCTCTACTTTCCGGTTAAAATTGATGGAGTGAAGAATTACTTTTTTGTCCTTCCTTCCCTTCCCGGCAACGGTAATCTCCTGATTAATGGCGCAGGGAAGAACAAAACCGCAGTTATAATCCGTATGTTCACCAATTAGATTTATTCTGCCCGGAGCCCTGACCTTGATTTCTTCCATTTACAGGTATTCCGGATGGGACTTAAAAAAGGAGACAGTTTTTGCCAAGCCATTTTCCAGTTCTATTTTTGGCTGCCAGGATAATTCTTTCTTCGCTCTTTCTGCAGAAAGATAGATGCGATTGACCTCTCCTAAACGGGGAGCACTATACTCTGGCTCTTTTTTAAAACTAATAATCTTTCGCAATTTTTTGTAGAGTTCATTCACCGAACTCCCTTTTCCGGAGCCAAGATTGTAGATGCGGTTATCGCCCTTTCTCAGGGAAATCATCACCGCTTCAATAATATCATCCACATAGAGATAGTCACGTAATTGCTTTCCATCGCCAAAGATAAAAGGCGTTTTGCCTTTAAGCATCCTCCCGATAAATATGGAAACCACCCCTGCTTCTCCATTAGGGTCCTGACGCGGCCCGTAGACGTTGGGGAAACGAAAAATAGTATATTTCAAATGATAGAGGGTGCGGAAAAGTTCCAGGTAATGCTCAACCGTATGCTTGGAAACACCATAAGCGCAGTTAGGACGAATGGGATGATTCTCGTCAGCGGGAAGATAATCCGGTTCTCCGTATATTGCTCCGCCGGTAGAGGCATAAATGAATTTTTTGGGTTTCTTCTTCAGGCAAAGGGAGAGAAGATTCAAGGA
>DAOVNU010000180.1 GCA_030630065.1 bacterium
ACAAAATTGTTTTTTATTCCTTCTCTTGTCGCAAGTTTTGCCGTCTCGTAAGCATATTCAAAGAAGACCGGCGGCTCGGTATAGGTATAAGAAATGCTCTTACATTTATTTTTTTTGGCGTAAGAGACAATTTCTTCCGGAGGTAAAACCTTCCCTATAATTTCACCTTTTTCCTTGGAAAACTGGGAAATGTCAGCATTCTGGCAAAATAAACATTTGAAATTACAACCAACGGTAGCGATGGAGAAAGCATAAGAGCCGGGGAAAAAATGAAAGAATGGTTTTTTCTCAATCGGGTCAACGTTGTTAGCAACCGCTCTTCCGTAAACAAGAGAATAAAGAGTGCCTTCTCTATTTTCTCTGACTCCGCAAATCCCTCTTTCTCCTTTTTCAATTACACAATGATGGGGGCAGAGATTACATCTTACTTTTCCATCTTTCAACTTTTCGCACAGAAAAGCTTTTTTCATTATGCTTTTTTTCTGATTGGCTTTTTTTCTGATGCCGAAGCGTGTATCATATCCATCAGTTTAGCAAATCGTAAACCCACTTCCGGTGGACAGGGATTTTTTAATTTTCCCTCACGCACTTTAAGGAATTGCTCCCAGACCCCGGTAGATTCAGGATATTCAAGAGGTGAGAAATCAGATTCCCCTTCTCTTCTAATTTCAAGTTTCTCTCCCCAGGCGCCGGTGTGAATAACCCCTTTTGTTCCAAAGATAAATATCTCCGAGTTGCAGCCGATTGAGTCCCCGGCCCCGGTCAAATTAACAAGAGTCCCTTTTGCGGTGTGGGCGGTAATGGCAGAACATACTTCAACCGGAGTCCCCCGGTTATCCTCAATGGCAAATACCTCTTCTATCTCATCATCCAAAATATCTACAACGGTATTAAGCATATGGCTACCGGTATCAAAGAGAAAACCACCGCCGGATATTTCCGGAAGCTGCCGCCATTTCCCGGTTTGAGCTTTCTTCCAGTTCTGATAAATTAAAGCAGATATCTGGGTTATTTCTCCAATACTATTTTTGGCAATTAACTCCTTTACCTTGCGAATTGCAGGGGAAAGACTTCCGTTAAAAGCCACCACCAGTAGTTTCCCTGTTTTATTGCGCACCTCTATCAAGTCAAGTGCTTCTCTCTCGTTCATCACCATTGGTTTTTCTAATAAAACATCCATTGCATTTTCCAGGCAGGCCTTGCTCTGAGAAAAATGTAAATGGTGAGGAGTGATGATGAAAGATGCTTCACTTTTTATCCCGGATTTGAAAAATTTATCAAGATTAGTAAAGACCGGAGGTAGAGAAAGATTATATTCTTTAAATAGAGCCAGAGTTTGCTTGACCATCTCCTCAGATGGTTCAACCAAACCTACCACCTTTGTTGAATCTTTCATCTTGAGAATAGTCCTAAGGTGTCCCCGTCCCATTCCACCACATCCAACAATAATTACTGAAGTCATAAATTTTTTTCCTTTTTTAAGATCCACAGCGAAAGATGGTTGTATCCTAATTTTAACCCTTCACCTCTTTTCTTCCCTCCAAAAACCGGGTCTTCATGCTCAATGGCAATGTCTCCCTGATAATCAATGTCATACAAGGTTGCAATGAACTTTTGCCAGTCGATCTCCCCCAAACCAGGAAGCCGATATCGCCACCAGCCACTCCCGTAAATGCTTTCCTGAGACAAATTTTCTTCCAAAATTTCGGTATCCTTGGCGTGGACATGGAAAATTTTATCCTTATAATCCTTAAGTGCCTGGATATAGTCAATTCCTATCCAGTAGAGATGGGAAGGGTCGAATTCCAAACCGAGATTTTTTGCCGGAACTGCATTAAACATTAAATCCCATATTTTGGGAGCAAAAGCAATATTAATTCCTCTAAAAGGGTGTCCGTGCATCATCGGACAATTCTCGATGGCTATTTTTATTCCCTTATCTTTTGCCCTTTTTACTAAAG
>DAOVNU010000152.1 GCA_030630065.1 bacterium
CGGACCAATTAGTTTCCAGGCAAAGACCAGGATTAAAAAAATAGCCATTAATGATTTTAATTATCTTTACCCTAAGTCAGCGATGGTCGTCAAAGAAGGAAACGCTTTTGTTAATTCGGATGCAAAATGTAAAAATAATTATCTTAATAGCCAACAGCATGTAGAAATAAAGAAACTGAAGATAGCCAGTAAAAAGGGCGGTCTTTTGGGGGAAACGGTTTTAGGTTTGCCGGCTGATGCCTTTGTTAAGGTTCTTCAGGATGAAAAAGGTTGCTTAACCTTTGATTTTGAAGTAACCGGGAATTTGAATAATTTAAAGGTCAATGCAAAAGAGGCAATCGGAAAAGCGATTGCCAAAAGCATCAAGGATAAGATTGGCGCACGTATCATTGAAGTTGCAAAAAGATTAGGAACAACGGCGGTTAAAGAGATAAAAGGTAAAATTAAAGAAACGGGAGAGGAAATCAGTACAAAAGCAGAAGAGTCAATAAAGGAAATTTTTGATAAGCTTGGAAAATAATGAAGAAATACGTCAGGGATTTTTTAGTTTATCTCCGCGTAGAAAAAAATTTTTCGCCGCATACCTTAAGGGCTTACGAAAGTGACCTTTCCCAGTTCGAAAAGTTTATCCGAGAACAGGGAATAAAAATAAAAAAAATTGACCATAAATTGCTGCGCAGTTATCTTGTGCTCCTGCAGAAAAATTGCAAGGCAAAAACAATTCAGCGCAAGGTTGCCGCAATCCGCTCCTTTTTCAAGTTCCTCGTCCGCCGGAAAATCTGCCGGGCTAACCCGGTTTTACTCATCCGAACGCCAAAGATGGAGAAACCATTACCCAGGTTTCTTGATGAGGACGAAACAATCAAACTATTAGAGTCCCCGGGCAACAATCTTGCCGGTCTCAGGGATAAGGCAATTTTAGAGACCTTATACAGTACAGGAATCAGAGTATCCGAATTAGCGAATTTGAAAAGTTCGGATTTGGATTTTATCGGCGGTTCCCTTAAAGTAAAAGGAAAAGGTAAAAAGGAAAGGATTGTGCCCATTGGAGAGAAAGCGCTGACAGCCATAAGAAGTTATCTTTCCCAACGTAGAGAGTCCCGGGAATTCATCTTTCTGAACCGTTTCGGAGAAAAACTTTCCGGCATCGGAATTGCACAAATTCTCAAAAAGTACGGGGAAAAAATCGGCTTGAGGGATTCAATCAGTCCGCACATTCTGCGTCATTCCTTTGCTACCCACCTTCTTAACCATGGGGCTGACCTGCGGGCAGTGCAGGAACTATTAGGTCACAGCAATCTTGTTACCACACAAATCTATACCCACTTAACCACCTCACGCTTGAAAAAGATTTACCAGAAATCCTTTCCCCGTGCATAAAACCTCTAAACAGAGAAGATAGAAATCTCTAACTCACCAAGGGTTCTGACCTTGCTCCTCCCAATTATTTTAAGAAAGAGTTCCTTTACGGAGAAACTATCGGCTAAAGCGCGGTGGAACCTTTCCTGTTTGATACCAAGAGAGGAAACTAATGCGGGAAGGTTGTGCCTTCCCAGTTCAGGATAGACCCTGCGCGCAAGCATCAGCGTATCCAGATATTTAAGAGAAATGTTAGTTAATTCCAAACGTGTAATCTCCATCCGCATAAATGAGATATCAAAGTCGGCATTATGCGCCAAAAGGATTGTTCTGGAACCGGCAATAAATTTAAGAAATTCGGGAATTATCTCTTCCGCCTTTGGCTTATCTTTTACCATCCCATCGGTTATCCCGTTGATTTGCGTTATTTCTTCGGGGATAGGTTCACCGGGATTAATCAGTTGGTCAAAGAATTCTGTTTCGCTTTCTTTTAGTCCAAATTTTATTCCCGAAAGTTCAATTATTCTTCCCGAATCAGGGGAAAGCGATGTCGTTTCCGTATCAAAAGAAACAAATGTTAGGTCATCTAAATTCATTTTAAATCTCCAGAAACTGTGTTATACTATAGATTAACATATTTAGGGGCTGTCTCAAAATAATGTTGATTATTTGGAGCCCCATAGGGGAAAAATGAAAATTTTGGTTCCATTAGCAGACGGCTTTGAGGAAATAGAAGCAATGACGATTGTGGATGTATTGAGGAGGGCCGGTTTAAAGGTGGTTACTGCAGGATTATCCAGTATGAGAATCAAAGGCTCACGGGAAGTTGAACTTATTGCCGACGCTGAATTAAAAAACATAAATCCTGATGAGTTCGCCGTTATTGTCCTGCCCGGTGGCTATCCCGGCTACGTAAATTTAGGTGAGTCCGAAAAGGTTCTGGAGATTATCAAAGAATTTAATTCCCAAAACAAAACGGTAGCCGCCATCTGCGGAGCACCCACAGTGCTTGCCAGCGCAGGAATCCTTAATAACAGAAATGCCACCGTTTATCCG
>DAOVNU010000002.1 GCA_030630065.1 bacterium
AACCCTGTGAATAAGTTGTTAAAAAGGTTAAAATTCTGTGAATAAAGTTCCTTTCTTCACCCCAAATTTTTCTAAATAAAAAATAAGGACTTTGATAAAACTATTAGCAGACATATCTTTCCTTTTGGATTAACTTCTGTTTTGACTTTGAACAATTATCATCAATTTTCTGAAAGAATAAATAAGGATACTGTGAATATCTGGGAAAAATCTCTGGAACTCATTAAAAGAGAGGTTGAGCCCAATGTTTTCAAATTGTGGTTTCAGCCAATAAAAATTTCTTCTTTCGCCAACGGTGAGTTACTGTTGGAAGTACCCGATATTTTTTTTCGGAATTGGGTAAATGAACATTACTTTTCACTAATTAAGAAAACGGTCTTCTCCGTTACCCAAAGAGAAATCACAATTGAATTTTTGTTAACAAAAGACAGTCACCAAAAACAAAAGAAAGAAAATTATGTTGACTTTAGCCGGGAAACAAAGAAAAAGGTAAAGATTGACCATTCAGGGCTTAACCCTAATTTTACCTTTGATAACTTTGTTATGGGAAGTTGCAATCGGCTGGCGCATGCTGCAGCTCTTGCCGTATCTCAGTCAATTGGTACCGCTTATAACCCGCTCTTCATCTATGGCTCGGTAGGGCTGGGAAAAACCCATCTGATGCAGGCGATTGGTCATTTTATTAGGAATAGAGGTGAATATCAGGTGAGTTACCTTCCCTCTGAAAAATTTGTCAACCAATACATTGACAGTATTCAAAATCGTAAAACCAATGCTTTTAGAAATAGGTTTCGTAACCTTGATGTTCTTCTAATTGATGACATCCATTTTCTTGCCGGTAAAGAAAGAATTCAGGAAGAATTTTTCCACACCTTTAATACTCTTTACGATAACCATAAACAGGTAGTAATTTCATCAGACCGCCCCCCCAACGAAATCGCGGCTTTAGAAAAACGTCTGGTAAGTCGTTTTGAGTGGGGACTTGTTGCTGACATCCAGCCCCCGGATTTGGAGACCAGGATTGCTATTTTAAAGAAAAAGATGGAAGGGAAAAGGGTGAACATTGATGAGGAGATAATAGAGTTTATTGCGGAAAAAATTAAAAGTAATATTCGTTTATTGGAGGGGGCGCTTACCAAACTTATTGCCTGCTCATCTCTCTTTGTTAAAAAAATAGATATTCCTTTTACCAAAGAGGTATTAAAGGATATTATTGCGGAAGTTCCACAAAAGCCGGTTACTATAGAGATTATTTTAGAGAAGGTTGCCGAATATTTTAACCTTTACATCTCCGACCTTAAAGGAAGAAAAAGGGTTAAGTCGTTTATTCTGCCCCGGCAGATTGCGATGTATTGGGCCAGGGAATTGACCGATAATTCATTACCCCAGATTGGTGATAGTTTTGGAGGAAAGAATCACGCTACGGTTATGTATGCCTGTAAAAAAATTAGAGAAAAAATAAAAAACGATTCTTATTTTAAGGAAGAGGTTGAAAAAATAGGAGGTAAGATTAAAGAAAGTTAGTAAACAGGTTAATAATAGGTTTTAAATATTTGTGAGTTGGTTGAGTAATTTATTACTTGCTTCGTATATAAGTTTTGTAGATTTATGGTTCTTGTTAACCATTTAAACGTTCATATGAGTATGAATATTATTATTTATTATTAACAGTATTAAAATTATTAAAGATATAAAGAAAAGGAGAAAAATGGAGATAAGTGTTAAGAAAGATGAACTTTTAAACGGCTTGCAGGGAATAGTGGGAATTGTTAACCCAAAGCCCACCCTTCCTGCTCTTTCTTGTATTTTTTTAGAGGCAGAAGATAATAGATTATTTTTAACCGCTACCGATTTAGAGTTAACAATAAAAGCAGAGGTTCCCTGTAAAACAAAAAGAAAAGGAGCTCTCCTTGTGCCGGGGAAAAGGTTTGCGGGTATCATCCGGGAATTACCCGATACGGAGATTAGCATTGTTAAAGAAAAAAACGAGAAAACCCAAATTACCGTGGGTAAAATTGTATTTACCTTGCCCGGTTTAAAAACAGAGGAATTCCCTATTTTACCCAAGATTAAAAAAGGGACGATTTTAAAAATGAAGCAAGGGGGTTTAAAAAGGATGTTAAAAAGAACAAGATTCTCCGTAACCTACGATGAGACAAGGGCTTATCTGCGCGGACTCCTTTTTAGTTTAAAAAAAGATAGTTTGGTTCTGGTCGGGACCGATACCAGACGACTTGCCTATGTTAAGAAAACCTATCCTTCACCGGTAGAGGCGGATGTTATTTTACCTTTAAAGTTAATCGATGAACTGGAAAAATCTTTAGAGGAGGAAGATGTTGAAATTAACATCAGCCCTAATCAGATTATATTTAAAACGGTGAATCTGCTGATTATCTCTCAACTGATTGAAGGACAATTTCCTGACTATGAGGCAACTTTCCCCTCCAAAGAGGAGTTGAAGGAGGTCAAGGTTGGCAGGGAAAGATTAGCCGCTGCGGTAAGGCGAATGAACCTGCTGACCACAGAACGGCACAGTTCAATAAGGTTTGACCTCCTCCCCCAGAAAATAGTTGTCTCCATTAATAGCCCGGAAGCGGGTGAAGCCAGCGAGCCGATTCCTGTTGAATATTCCGGGGAGAAAATCGCGATCTCCTTCAATCCGGTCTATATTCTGGATGTTTTGAAAAATTTAGAGGCCGAAAATGTAATTGTGGGCATTTCCGACCCATTAAAACCGGCGATGATTCGTCCCGACACCGACGAAGAATACAAATACATCCTGATGCCGGTAAAGACAGAGTGAGATGGCGACAAGGATTGGGGAGATTATTCCTAAAGTAATTGAGAAGATAGTTAAAGGTAAGCCAATCAAAGCAAGAGAGGGTTCAGGTTATGGGGGTCTTGTTGATACCTGGAACTCTCTGGTAGGAAAGGAAACAGCGGCACATACCAGAATTAAAGGATTTAAAAAAAAGGTTTTATATATCCTGGTTGATAGTTCGCCCCATCTTTCCCATCTTTTAATGGAGAAGGAAACTATTTTACGCAGATTAGAAGAAATTGTCCCGGAGGTTAGGGAGATTAAGTTTAGAGCCAGATAGGGAGGTTTTATGTTTGAGGGTTCAATTGTTGCTCTGGTAACACCGTTTAAGAACGGTGAAATTGATGAGGAGGCGTTAGGAAGATTAATTGAATTTCAGATTAAGAATGGAACCAACGGCATTCTTCCCTGTGGATGTACCGGCGAGGCGGCAACCCTTTCTGTGGAGGAACAAAAGAGGATGATTAAACTTACCGTGAATTTGGTAAAAAAAAGGATTTCGGTTATTGCCGGAACCGGCTCCAACTCCACAAGAGAAGCGATAGAATTGACGCAATATGCAGAAGAGGTAGGCGCTGACGCCGCTTTGCTCATTACCCCTTACTACAACAAGCCCACTCCCAGAGGGTTGCTTCTTCATTACGAAAAGGTGGCAGGTGCGGTGGAGATTCCGATTATCCTTTACAACGTTCCTTCCCGCACAGGAATTTCCATTCTTCCGGAGACGGTAGCCGCTCTTTCCAGGATAAAAAACATTGTCGCGATTAAGGAAGCCAGCGGTGAACTTAATCAGGTAAGCGAGATTCTTTCGCTCTGCGGGATTACGGTTCTTTCCGGGGACGACTCTTTAACGCTGCCTATTCTTGCGGTTGGTGGAAAAGGGGTTGTCTCGGTGGTTGCCAACGTTGTTCCCCGGGATGTGGCGGATTTGGTCCATAATTACCGTGAGGGTCGGCTTGAGGAGGCAAGGAAATTACATTTGCAACTCTTTCCTCTTTGCCGGGCGATGTTTTTGGAGACCAATCCCATTCCGGTGAAAACAGCGCTTGGTCTGATGAAAATGATTGAACCGGAATTGCGTCTACCCTTATCCGAGATAAACGAAGAGAAAAAAGAAAAACTAAAGGAGGTATTGAAAAACTATGGCCTGGTTTAGAAAAAGAAAATATGCAATTCTGCCGGTAAAGGAAAAGAGGGAGATTAAAAAAGACCTCTGGGAAAAATGTGATGGTTGCAGCAGGGTCATCTATAAGAAAATTCTAATGGAGAACCTCAAGGTCTGCCCGCGCTGTGAATACCACTTTCGGCTCACCGCCAGAGAGCGCATCAGTTTTACTCTGGACGAGGGCTCCTTCCGGGAGAGCAATGAAGAAATCTCCTCTGTTGACCCTCTTGATTTCAGGTCTAAACAATCGTATCGGGAAAAATTGAAAGAGGCAAGAGAAAAAACAGGGCTTCCCGAGGCGGTTGTTACCGGCGAAGGTAAAATCTCCGGACATCCGGTAATTTTGGCGGTTTCGGACTCCCACTTCATTATGGGCAGTATGGGCTCGGTTGTGGGAGAGAAGATTACCCGGGCTGCCGAGAGCGCTCTGGAGAAGAAAATCCCCTTCCTTTCCATATCGGCCGGAGGGGGAGGAGCAAGGATGCAGGAAGGGATGCTTTCCTTGATGCAGATGGCTAAAACCTCTGCGGCTGTTGGTAAACTGAAGAATGCAGGCGTGCTTTACATCTCTCTGCTTACCGACCCCACGATGGCCGGGGTGGCGGCAAGTTATGCTTCCCTGGGAGATATTATTATTGCCGAGCCCAAAGCCCTGATTGGTTTTACCGGGCCCCGGGTGATTGAACAGACCATCCGCCAGAAACTACCCAAAGGTTTTCAGAGAAGTGAGTTTCTCTTCAAACGTGGAATGATTGACTTGGTTCTCCCCCGCAAAGAACTTAAGCCCACTCTCGCCAAACTCCTCCCCTTTTTTTCTTAAGAGTGGGCAGCCAAAATCCTTGTGGTTAAGCCTTTTAGATTAAACGCTTTGATATAATGGTTGTCGGATGTTTCAGGGAAACGGCCATTTGTATTCTTTAATCTCTACTGCTTTTTCTATCGTTTTTTTAAGCATAGAAGGGTCGGCGAAATAGGAATCATTCTCAAAGTGTTGACCCGAGAATTCAAAGATAACAGCATCTTCTCCAATCGCAGTGAACTGGTGAAGTTTACCTTGTTTCATAATCATAATGTCCCCGGGCTCCATCATTGTTTCCTTTCCATCAACAACCATCTTTACCCTGCCCTTCCAGACCAGGAACGTCTCGTGTTTCTTCTTGTGGCGATGCGCCGGGCAGGTTGTTCCTTTTTTCTGCACCAATATCTTTCCACAATATTCCGGAATATTGACAATCCAGTATTCGGTTAACCCGATTTCCGGTCGGTCAATTACCTTTGCTTTTCTTATTTCTGACATTTTATCCTCCTGACACTTTTTATTTTACTATCAAATTTCTCTACTATCAAATTTTTTATAGATTAAAACAGATTTATTTTGAAGTCAAGAAGTGATATAATAAAACTGAATATGGCTAAAAAATTTCCTCCCTGGTTGAAAAAGAGGGTTATTATTAATGAGAATTTAAAGAAGACATCCACAATCCTGAAGGGTTTAAAATTGCATACTGTCTGCGAAGAGGCGGGTTGTCCCAATGTCAATGAATGTTTTAGCAATCTTACCGCCACCTTTATGGTTTTAGGGAATGTCTGCACCAGGAATTGCCGGTTTTGTGGGGTGAAAAAAGGCGAGTCATTACCCGTTGACAATACCGAACCGTCCCGGGTGGCGGAAGCGGTGAAGAGATTGAATTTAAAATATATTGTAATAACTTCGGTAACCAGGGATGACCTTGCTGACGGTGGAGCAGGACAGTTTGCAAAAACTATTTTTGCAATTAAACAAAAAATTCCTGACAGCAAGGTTGAGGTGCTTGTGCCTGATTTTAAAGGCAATCAAGAAAGTTTAAAAACTGTATTTTTAGCAAAGCCGGATGTTTTTAATCACAATATGGAGACGATAGAGAAATTTTATCCAAAAGTCAGGCCGCAGGCGAATTATAAACGTTCTCTGAATGTTCTAAAATTTGCTAAAGAGGCAGATTTTATCACGAAATCCGGGATGATGTTAGGTTTTGGCGAGAAAAAGGAAGAGGTAATCAAAGTAATGCAGGACTTAAGAAATGTAAATTGCAACCTTCTCACCATTGGTCAATACCTGCAACCCAATAAGAAATGTCTTGAGGTAGAAAGGTTTGTTCCTCCTGAAGAATTTGCCGAATATCAGAAAGTCGGGGAAAAATTGGGTTTTGCCTCTGTCGTATCCGGACCATTTGTCCGCAGTTCCTACCAGGCAGAGGAAATGTTTTCTAAAAGTAAGAAAGTATGATACACTTTTGTCAGAATGATTGAAGCGGAAAGGATTAGAAATCTGCCGCCTTATCTTTTTCATCATATCAATGAACGGAAATTGAAGGCGCGGCAGGCAGGGAAAGACGTTATTGATTTGGGGATGGGGAATCCGGACCAACCCACTCCGCCGCATATTGTGGAGAAGTTGCGTGAGGTTGCTTTAGACCCCAGAGCGCATCGCTATAGTGCCTCAAGAGGAATAAAGCATTTAAGAAAGGCCATTTGCGATTGGTACCAGGAGAGGTTTAATGTGGAACTTGACCCTGAGACCGAAGCGGTAGTTGTGATTGGCAGTAAGGAAGGAATTAGCCATTTAATGTTGGCGGTTCTTGATAAGGGGGATACCATCCTTATTCCCAATCCTACCTATCCCTCTCATCTCTATTCGGTGATTATTGCCGGCGGCAATATCTATGATGTCCCCTTATTGCCTGAAAGTAACTTTCTGTCTGATTTCTCAGCAGCTATCCTCGGTCGTTATCCTAAACCAAAAGCCCTTCTTTTGAGTTATCCCCATAATCCGACTACCGCTGTGGTAAACCTGGAATTTTTTGAAAAGGCGGTAGAATTTGCTCAAAGAAACGATCTGTTTATAATTCACGATTTGGCTTATTCCGAAATTTGCTTTGATGGTTATCAGGCGCCAAGTTTCTTGCAGGCAAAGGATGCTAAAAAAGTCGGGATGGAATTTTATTCCCTTTCCAAGACCTACAATATGGCTGGTTGGCGGGTTGGGTTTGCCGTAGGGAATAAGGACCTCATCGGCGCTTTGGCTAAATTGAAAACCTATTATGATTATGGTGTCTTTACCCCGATTCAGGTCGCGGGCATCACGGCACTTACCGGTTCCCAGGAATGTATCAAGGAGATTGTCTCTACCTATCAAAGAAGAAGAGACGTTCTGGTTAATGGTCTAAACTCTATTGGCTGGAAGGTGGAGAAACCAAACGCAACGATGTATCTCTGGGTAAGGATTCCCGAAGAATTTCAGAAAATCGGTTCGATGAAGTTTTCCTTAGACCTTCTGGATAAGGCCGAGGTTGCGGTTAGTCCGGGGATTGGTTTTGGCAGGTTTGGTGAAGGTTATGTCCGGTTTGCTCTTGTGGAGAATGAGCAGAGAATCAAGCAGGCAATAAAAAATATCAAGAAGTTTCTGACATAATAATGCAATTAGCGAAAAGAGTTTTAGCGGTTAAGCCCTCTGCTACCCTTGCCATCTCTGCACAGGCAAAAGAATTAAGGAAAAAGGGAGAAAACGTCATTAATCTTTCTGCCGGGGAGCCGGATTTTGCTACACCTGATTACATCAAAGATGCGGCGATTAATGCCTTAAAGCAGAATTTTACCAGATATACCGATACTGCCGGGATAAAGGAATTAAGAGAGGCAATTTCTCATAAATTAAGAAAGGAAAATATCTTAAATTATTCCCCGGAAGAGATTATTGTCTCTACCGGCGCCAAGCAGACGCTTTATAATGCGCTGATGGTGCTTTGCAATGCAGGAGATGAGGTGATTTTTCCTGCTCCTTATTGGGTCAGTTATCCGGAGATGGTTCGGTTGGCTGAGGCAATTCCTGTGGTTTTGCCAACAAAAAATTTTAAGATTGAGCCGCAAGAATTAGAAAAGATAATTACCGGAAGGACAAAAGTAATTATCCTTAATAGTCCGGCTAACCCGACCGGGGTTGTTTATAAAAAAGAGGAATTAAAAGAGATTGCTGAAATTATTATCAGGCACAATATCTATTGTCTTTCCGATGAGATTTATGAGAAAATTATTTACGATAGCATAAAGCATATTAGCATTGCGACTTTGAATGATAGAATTAAAAATTTAACCATTGTCATTAACGGGTTTTCGAAGTCCTATGCTATGACCGGCTGGCGGCTTGGCTATGCGGCAGGAAATAAGGAAATTATTGCCGGAATGAAGAAACTGCAGAGCCATTCTACCTCCTGCCCGAACTCCATTGCCCAGAAAGCCGCCCTGGCGGCTCTTGGTGGCAACCAGAGCGCAGTAGAAGAAATGAGAAAAGAGTTTGAGAAAAGGAGAAATTTTTTACTCAAAAGATTAAAGGAGATTAAGGATATTTCTTTTCCTGAACCGGAGGGTGCCTTCTATATCTTTCTTTCCCATCCGCAAATTTCCGACTCCTTAAACTTTGCAAAAAAATTATTGGAAAAGGAGAAATTGGCGGTTGTCCCGGGAATTGGTTTTGGAAAAGAAGGTTATCTCCGCATCTCCTTTGCCGCCTCTTTAGAGGAGATTGAGGAAGGAGTGAAAAGATTAAAAAGTTTTCTTGACGCGAAATGAAAATTAATTTTTCTGATAAGAACAAATGCACGCAAAACTATATCAAAGCAATTGAATTTCAGAATCCGGAATGGATTCCTTCTGTAGTGGCAATTATGCCGGCTACCTGGATAAAATATGGAGAGAGGATAGAGAAAATAGTTCTTAATCACCCAAAACTTTTCCCTCACTATAAAAAGGATGACTTTAAAAAGATAAAACTAAATCGCGCTTATCAAAAAGGCAGATGGAAGGATATCTGGAACATAACCTGGGAAAATGTTGAGGAGGGTTTATCCTCTGCCCCGGTTGATGCAGAAGCGCCTTTAAGGAATTGGGAGGACTTAAAAAATTATTCTGCACCAAACCCTCTTTTATTTGATTGGTTCGGGGAGAAAATTGATTGGGAAGAGAGAAGAAAAGGATTGGAAAAGAGCAAAAAGGAAAGGAATTTAGCAAGCGGTGGTTTGGTTCATGGTTTTATGTATATGTGGCTTTATTATCTACGGGGATTCAGTAATTTGATGCTGGATATTGCCAGCAATGAGCCAAAACTGAATCAATTGATTGAAATGGTCTTAGAGTATAATTTGAAATTAGTGAATAAATGGATTGAAATAGGAGCCGAAATAATCCATTTCGGAGACGACCTGGGTCTTCAAAGGTCATTGCCTATCAGCCCCCCAGATTGGCGCAAGCATCTTAAGCCCTGTTATCGCAAAATCTTTGGCACCTGCCGGGATAACGGAGTATATGTATATTTGCACAGTGATGGTCATATGTTAGAGATTATAGATGACCTTATTGAATGTGGGGTGAATGTCATCAATCCTCAGATTCGGGCTAATGGTTTGGAAGAACTTGCAAAATTCAAGGGAAAGATCTGTATCCACCTGGATTTAGACCGCCAACTCTTTCCTTTTGCCCGCCCGGAGGAAATTAAATCTCATATTAGGGAAGCAGTAAATAGAATGAACTTAAAAGAAGGCGGCTTGATGCTTCACGCCGAATGCGAACAGGACGTTCCCTTGAGAAATATTGAAGCAATTTGTGAGGTTATTGAAGAATTAGGCGGACCAATAATTTGAAAGGAGGATAAATAAATGGATCCTAAAGCGGTAAGTCCTTTGGTTGGATTTCTTCCGTTGATTATCATCTTTGGTATCTTTTATTTTCTGCTGATTTTGCCTCAGCAGAAAAAACAGAAAACACATCAGATGATGCTGCAGAATCTAAGACAGGGGGATAGGGTCGTAACCATCGGCGGTATCTTTGGCAAGATTGTCAGTATCAGGGGAGAGGTTATTACCCTGGAAATAGCCAACCAGCTCAGAGTTGAGGTTGTCAGAAGCGGCATCAGCAGAAGGGTGCAAGGGTAAAAACAGAGGATGTCCATTATAAGTAAGACCGTTTTTGCGCTCCTTCTTATTTACGGTTCTTTGATAATCGGCTGGTTTTTCCGGGTAAAGAGTTGGTGTTCTGAGAACAGAAGCAATTCTTTGATGCGCGGGACTATTCTGTGCTTAGAACCGCTTATTTGCTGTTTTGCTTTCTGGATTCTTGACCTTTCCAATTTAAGAATTCTCACTTTACCGGTAGTGGGAGCACTCATCGTTACCTTTACCTTTATTCCCGCTTATATTTTAGCAAAAACTTTGCATCTTGACCGAAAAAGGGAGGGAAGTTATATCTTAGGGACCCTCTTTTCCAATGGTGGTTATCTCGGTGCGCCGCTTTGTTTTCTTCTTTTAGGAGAAGAAGCATTTGCTCTTGCCTGGCTTTATATCATTTTCTTTGGTCCCTACTTCTTTACCGTTGGTCTTTCCCTGGCGGCGCAATATGGCCAGGAGCAAAGGTTGGGGATAAAACGAATTTTAAAAGAGTTCTTTACCGATAAGGTTAGAATTCTACCACTGTTAGGAATAGGCATCGGATTGGCTCTTAACCTTGCTCATTATCCGCGGCCGGTGATATTCGCCGGAGCAAACGGTGTCCTTGTGCCTTTAGCCATTTTTCTTTATATGTTTGCCATCGGCCTGGGTTTAAGATTGGGAAGGATAAAAATTTTTTTTCGGGAGATTGCCTCTGTTTCTCTGATTAAGTTTGTTTATGCCCCTTTGGTTGGGATTGGTCTGGGGCTTCTCTTTGGATATCAACACATTTCAGGGGGTTTGCCCTTAAAGGTAGTTTTTATTCAGGCAATAATGCCTACCGCTATCTGGTCGGTCGTTGCCGCTAACCTCTATGGGCTTGACAAGGACTTATCCAATGCCATCTGGATTACCACTACTCTATTTTTATTACCGCTTGTACCTTTGATTGTTTATGTTGTCAAAATTATCTAAAAAAGTAACTGTATATGGGAGGAAGAAAAAATGGTAGAGGAAAAAATTTCTGCATCGGAGATGCAATTTATTCAGTTTGTTTCAATGTTTTCCAACTCGGCAATGCAGCATCTGGGGAAATTTACCAATCCTTTAACCGGCAAGATTGAGAAGAACCTTGCTGCGGCTCAAGCCACAATTGATATTCTTGCGATGCTCAAGGAGAAAACGAAAGGAAATTTAACAAAAAGAGAAGAAGAAACATTGGTCAACTCTCTATCCAACCTGCAGTTGAATTATGCCGAAGAGGTAAAGAGAGAAGAGAGCAAAAAAGAGAAAAAAAGTGAAGAAAAAAGGCCTGAAGCCGAGGCTAAAAAATCTTCCTGATTCCCCCGGGGTCTATTTTCTCAAGGATAGAAAGAAGAAAGTTATCTACATTGGCAAAGCGGTCTCTTTAAAGAAACGGCTTGCCCATTATTTTCAGAAGGGATTTTTTGACCCGAAAATGGGTCAACTTATTCGGCAAATAGCCGATTTTGACTATCTTCCTCTAACTTCGGAACCAGAGGCACTTTTTTTGGAAGACCGGTTAATCAAACAGTTCCAGCCAAAGTATAATCAAATCTCCAAGGATGATAAAAGTTATCCTTTTTTAAAAATTACAAAAGAGAAATTCCCTTCCTTCACTATTGTGCGGGACACCACCCAAACCCTCCGCAGCAAGTGGGGAGGGCTAAGGAGGAGGGCACTTTATTTCGGCCCCTATACCGACGTTATTGCTTTGCGTCGCGCCTATCGCTACCTCAGGACTATTTTCCCCATCCGCCGCTGTAGAAAAAAAATTAATCCGGAGAAAAAAGGAAGGGTCTGCCTTGATTTTCATCTGGGGAGGTGCAAGGGGCCCTGCGCCGGGAAGATAAAGGAGGAAGAATACCAAAAATTAGCGGACGCGCTTGTCCTTTTCCTGAGAGGGAGATACCGGGAGACAATGCGGCAGTTAAAAGAATTGATGAAAGAATCTGCAGAAAAATTGAATTTTGAGGAGGCGGCAAAATACAGGGACGAAATTGAGATTATCAGCAGAATGAAGGGAAGTGAGGTAAGTCAACTCAAAAAAGTTCTTTCTTTGCCGAAATTACCGAAAAGAATAGAAGGGGTTGATATCTCTGATATTGCAGGAGACAAAGCGGTTGGGAGTTTGGTTGTATTTAAAGACGGTAAAGCGGACAGGGCTCATTACCGTAAATTCAAAATTAGGGGAGTTTCGGGAATAGATGACTACAGGATGATGGAAGAGGTAATCGCAAGACGTTATAAAGAAAAGAAGAATCTTCCCGACTTGCTGCTTATTGATGGCGGTAAAGGGCATCTTTCCACTGCGGTGCGAAAATTAAAAGAGATGAATTTAGATTTTCCGGTAGTTGCTCTGGCAAAAAGAAATGAGGAGATTTTTTTAGCGGATTCCTCCTCTCCTTTAATTTTAAAAAAGGACTCTTCTCCTCTACATCTTCTTGAAGAGATACGAAATGAGGCACACCGCTTTGCCATCTCCTACCATCAGAAACTGCGTAGAAATGCCTTAAAGAAATCGGCTCTGGACAAAATAGAAGGAATTGGCGAGAAAAGAAAAAAAATTTTACTTTCTCATTTCGGTTCTCTTACCGCGATTAAAAATGCTTCTCCGGAAGAATTAAAAAAATTGGGCTTATCCAGGAAATTAAGCAAAAGAATAATTGAATTTCTGAATAATGTAGTGGTCGAGCTTGCTCGACTTTCTTGACAAGAAAAAATAGGGTTGTAAAATAGGGGTAAAAATGGCAAAACTTATTAAGGTCTTTGCAATAAATTTTCTGTTTTTAGTGATTTGTTATCTGAACGTTGGGGCAAAAGAAGAAAAGACATTATCACCAATAGAGAATTCCTTTCTTGTTGAATCAAAAGAAGTTCTCCGTCAGTTTGGCTACAATATTTTTGAGGCGGCGGTCGGTTTCGTTGCTCCGAGCAATATTCCCGTTCCCGAGGATTATCTTCTTGGTCCGGGTGACGAAGTAGTAATTAACCTCTGGGGTCCCTTTGAAAAGGAATATCGGGAAACAATCGACCGTGACGGTAATCTCTTTCTCTCTGAGTTGGGCAAAATTGGTCTGGGCAGGAAGACCTTTTCCGAGGTAAGAAAAAATCTTGAAGAAAGATTAAACCGTTGCTATAAGAATACCCGGATAGATATTGGTCTGGGAAAGGTCAGGACGATTAAAATCTTTGTTATCGGCGAGGTGAAGCGACCCGGCAGTTACCAGGTCAGCGGACTTTCTAATTTGTTAAATGCGCTTTATTTAGCGGGTGGCCCGACCAAAAATGGAAGTTTAAGAAAAATCATCGTAATGCGGAAAGGAATAAGGAAAACCTCTTTTGACCTTTATCCTTTTTTGCTTTCCGGGGATACCGAATCTGTTACCAGGGTAATGGCGGATGGGGATACCATCTTCGTTCCTCCCATCGGCTCGGTTGTGGCTATCTGCGGGGAGGTAAAAAGACCGGCAATCTATGAACTGAAAGAAGAAACCTCCTTAAAAAATTTGATTGATGTTGCCGGCGGCTTTTTGCCTTCGGCTTCTCTTGCACGCATTCAGATCGAGCGCATCGAGAATTTCCGGAGGAAAATTCTTCTTGACGTTGAGCCCAAAAAGAATCTTTTCTTAAAGGATAATGATTTAATCAGAGTTTTTTCTGTTGAAAAGAGAATCCATAATTCCGTTTCTCTGGAAGGAATGGTCAAGCATCCGGGGGATTATCAACTAAAACCATTGATGCGGTTAAATGATGTCCTTACTCCCGAATCGTTACTGCCGGAAGCATCTTTAAACCAGGCAGAAATTGTTCGTTTAAAAAGCGATGGCTCGATAGAAATTGTTGAATTTTCTCCGAAGAAATTGTTTAAGGGTGATAAGCAGGAGAACATTGCCCTGAAACGTTGGGACCGCATCATTATCAGGTCAACCTGGGAGCGGGTTTCCCGGGTTCAGGTCAAAGGAGAAATTAAGTTTCCCGGTCAATATATCATCAGACGCGGGGAGAAGTGTAGTTCCTTGATCCAGCGCGCCGGAGGATATAGCTCAGAGGCATTTCTTCCCGGCGCGGTCTTTACCCGGGAATCGGTCAAGAAAAAGGAAGAAGTGAATTTGCGAAAATTCATTCAGCGGCAGGCAACACTTTTAGAAAAAGAAAAAAAAGGTGCTACCGATGAAGAGGAGCAGTTAATTGCCGAAGGAGAAGT
The DNA here is from genome assembly GCA_030630065.1 of bacterium. Taxonomy (GTDB): domain Bacteria; phylum Ratteibacteria; class UBA8468; order UBA8468; family UBA8468; genus DAOVNU01. The sequence goes on from DAOVNU010000002.1 coordinate 14,169, forward strand.
TCTTCTAAAAGAATTATCGGATAAAGTTCCTGTTGGAAGAATTGTCTTTCGTCTTGAGCCCTTACCGGAATTTAAAGGTTCTTCCGATGACATAATTTTAGAGGACGGAGACGTCCTTTACGTTCCTAAAACGCCGGCTGCGGTCTCAATCCTGGGCGAGGTGAATAATCCCGGTGCCATTTGTTACCAGGAAGGAAAAAATTTAAATTATTATCTAAAAAAAGCGGGGGGTTTTACCAAAAATGCCGACGGGAGGTATCTTTACGTTATTAAACCGGATGGAACAGCTACCACCAAACCTTTGCTTATTGGCCGGGGAGATGCCATTATTGTTCCGCAAAGAATAAGGACCAGAAGCGGCAAAATCATCAAGGATATTGTGCATATGCTTTACGAAATCAGCGTAGGCATCTCCTTATTCTGAACTTATGGCTACTAAAATGGGAATAAAGGATAAAGGCAATAACAGAAGAAAAAAAGCGGCTAAAAAACATATCTATTTTTTACTGCTTTCCTACGGAATAGCCCTGACAGTTACTCTGTTATTGAGTTTTATTTTACCAAGGGTCTATAAATCTACCGCGACTATCTTTAAGCCAACCGAAAGCAAGACAAGTTTGGAATGGCTTAAGGCCTCTTCTGCTACCAAAGGGTTTGCTTCAACCTTAAGCACCAATGTCGACCTGTTTCTTTCCATCTTAAGGAGCCGTTCTATGCAGGATAAAATCATTAAGAAGTTTGACCTGTTAAAGGTCTATCATCTTAAAAATATGGAGGAGGCACGGGATGAATTAAGTTGTTGTGCCAAAATCGGTATCTCCAAAGAGAAGATGATTACCATCACCGTTTGTGACCGGGACCCGGTGCGTGCCGCCGCTGTTGCCAATTTCTATATTGAAAATCTGGACAAAACGATTCAAACCTTAAGTATCAGCGCCGCCAAGCGTAACCGTTTGTTTATTGAGGAAAGATTAAAACGAACAATTAGCTCTCTGAATAAAGCAGAGGGAGAATTGAAAGATTTTCAGGTTAAGAAGAAAACAGCGGTAAGCAGAGACGGTTCCCGGATGTCTGAAATTGCCGGTGAACTGGAAGGGAAACTGGTTAACGCAAAGTTAGAGTTGGAAATCTTAAAAGAATATGCTGCCGGCAGGCATCCCGAGGTTCTTAAGTTGAAAAACAGGATTAATGAAATTCAGAAAGCGCTGGTCCGCTTACCGCCTACCGAAGAAAAACTCTCTAAACTGTTAAGGAAAATCAGGAGTCAGGAGACGGTCTACAGTTTTTTGACCAACCAACTGGAACAGGCCAAAATTGCGGAGGCAAAAGATACCCCTGTGGTTCAGGTTCTTGATTATGCCATTGTTTCTGATAAACCCTACCGGCCCAATCTAAAATTGAATTTAGGGATAGTAAGTTTAGTGATGCTATCTTTAGGAGCTCTGTTTTTCTTCTTTGATGCTCTCCGCTATCTGGGCACATAAATGAAAACTTTCCGGCGATTGTTCACTTATTTAGCGCCTTACCGCATCTTTCTGGTCGTTGGTTTAGGAGCTGCAGTAGTCGCCACATTACTCCATCTTGGTCCTCCCTATCTGATTAAAATTATCATTGATAAGGTGCTGGTCCAGAAAAATCTTTCTCTTCTCAATTATCTTATTTTAGCCCTGATTGGTCTTTACCTTTTGCGGAGTGGATTTACTACTTTACAGATTATTTATATTAATAAGGTGCAGCAGGGTTTAATCTTTGACTTGCGTAATGAAGCGCATCAACATCTCCAACGCCTCTCCCTTTCCTACTTTGAGAAAAGACAAAGTGGAAGGATTGTCAGCAGAGTGGTCAACGATGTGGAGGCCTTACAGGCAATTATCAGCAGTGGTGGGGTAACGCTGGTCATTGCCCTGGTAACGTTGGTTGGCTCCCTGATAATTTTAATTCACTTAAATCCCAAACTTACTTTGTTGGCGATGATTCCTATTCCGGCTCTTACCTTTTTAGTGAGTTCGTTCAGCAAAAAGGCACACAAGGGTTATCGTAGAATGAGGAGAAGATTAGCCGATATCAATGCTCTTTTGCAGGAGAATATCGCCGGAATCCGGGAGATTAAATCCTTTCGCCAGGAAAAGCTCAGGCAGGAAAAATTTGCCGGTAAAGGAGGGGGTTATTATCAGGCAAATATGGCGGTAATCAGAATCTGGTCGGTCTTCTTTCCGCTGATTATGCTGATGAGCGCTTTAGGCACAGTGATTGTTCTCTGGTATGGTGGAAGGGCGGCTATTGCCGGTGACCTCACCATCGGCGGACTGGTTGCTTTTGTCTCTTACCTTGGTCTTTTCTATACCCCAATTAATCAATTGAATCAGGTAAATAATATCTTCCAGCATGGCCGCGCTGCCGGGGAAAGAATCTTTGCCATTATTGATGCTGTGCCTGAGGTTAAGGAAAAGAAAAGAGCGATTGCTTCAAATTTGCCTTTGGCAGGAAAGATTAAATTCAATAATGTAAGTTTTAGTTATGGCACGGGCAAGAAGAAAAAGGAGGTATTGCACCAGATTACTTTTACGGCAAATCCCGGTGAACTTGTTGCCTTTGTGGGTGCTTCCGGCTCGGGAAAAAGCACCATTGTCAGTTTAATCCCGCACTTCTATAATATCAATGAGGGCTCAATCACCATCGGTAATTACGATATTAAAGACCTGAAACTAAAACATCTGCGGCAGAACATCGGGATGGTGCTTCAAGAGCCATTTCTCTTCAACGGGACGGTTCTGGAGAATATTCTCTTTGGCAAACCGGGTGCTTCAAAGGAAGAGGTAGTTGAGGCGGCAAAGACAGCCAATGCCCATAATTTCATTCAGGAGTTAGAGCTTGGCTATGAGACCGAGGTGGGCGAGAGAGGGGTGAAACTGTCCGGAGGGGAAAAACAGCGGATTACCATTGCCCGGGTAATTCTGAAAAATCCGCCCATCCTTATTCTGGATGAGGCAACCTCCTCGGTTGACTCGGAAGCCGAAATCCTGATTCAGGAGGCATTGGAGCACTTAATGAAAGGAAAAACCAATTTTGTTATTGCCCACCGGCTCTCCACCATCAGAAATGCGACTAAAATTCTGGTTATTGCAGATGGCAGAATTGTTGAAGAAGGAACCCATTGGGAACTTTTAGCAAAAAAGGGGTCATATTACCGTCTTTACCAGATGCAGTTTCAATTTGGGGACACCTAAATATTATGTTTATTGATAAAGTAGATATATTTGTCAAAAGTGGAGATGGGGGGAATGGGTGTTGTGCTTTTCGCCGGGAAAAGTTTGTTCCCCGGGGAGGACCATCCGGGGGGAATGGCGGAGATGGCGGAGACCTCATTATTAAAGCCGACAAACATTTAAGAACCTTACTGGATTTTCAATATCAACACCATTTTCAAGCCCGGAAA
>DAOVNU010000095.1 GCA_030630065.1 bacterium
AAGTGCCTATATGGCATTTATCTGGGGCGCGAATGATGTGGCTAATGCCAGCGGCCTTCTGGTAGGCACAGGAAAGTTAAATCTTTTCCCGGCTACTATTATTTGTGCCATTGCCATTACCATCGGTATTTGCACCTGGGGCTACAAGGTTATTGAGACGGTAGGTTTCAGGATTGCCCATCTTGCCCCTTTAATGGCAGTTTGTGTGGAGATTGCGGCGGCGGTCAATATTAATCTTTTCACCCTCTTTGGCATTCCGGTTTCTACCTCTCACTCCATCATTGGGGCGGTAGTGGGAGTAGGGATTATTGAAGGAGCAAAGACCGTGAATAAAGGAATTGTCAGGGATATAGTTCTGGCCTGGCTTGCCACACCCTTAACTGCAGGGTTATTCGCCTTTTTTATCTTGAAAATTGTCCTGTTATTTAAATAAGGAGGGAATGATGAGAAAAAGTAGAAATATCTTTGCCTGGTTGGGAAAAAGGGAAGAAAAAACGGCCCTGGAGCACAGTCGTAAGCACATCGCCAAGGTAATGGTTACGGTAGAGAAGTTAAATGACGCTATCTGCGCCTTAGAAAAAGGGAACATCCCGGAAAAAGATAAAGCGATTGAGTCGGTAAAAATTGCCGAGCATGAAGGGGATACATTAAGAAGACAAATGATGACTGAGCTTTCCGAAGGACTGCTTCTTCCTCTGGATAGAGAGGACCTGATGCGTTTTGTCAAACGACTGGACAATATTGCCGATTCCGCAAAAAGCGCAGTACGGCTTTTGGAATTCTGTAAGACAAATCTACCTGCTGAACTCATCAGGAAACTCCGCGAGGACAGCGATTTAACCGTTGAAGAGATGGAGAAAATGAATGAGGCAATAGAGGCATTAATCAAAAGTGACGCAAAAGAAACCCTTTCCCGTTGCTCTGCGGTGGAAGAACTGGAAGAGAGGGCAGACGATAAAAGGAGAGAACTTCTGGAGATTCTTTTTGGTGCCGAGCTACCAGCCAATCAACTCCTTCTTTTCTTTCGAATTATTGAAACGGTAGAAAGCGTCAGTGATAGAATTGAGGATGCTGCCGACCTCATCAGAATCCTGGCAGTAAAATCAAAGTGAATCAAAGGGAATTAAAAAAATTGCTAACCGATTTGCGAAAAGGAAAGGTCCCTTTGAAGGAAGCTATAAATCGGTTAAAAAATTTACCTTATCTTGACCTTGGTTTTGCCAAACTTGATACCCACAGAAGTTTGCGCCAGGGTTTCCCGGAGGTAATCCTGGGAAAAGGAAAGACAATTGAGCAACTAAAGAAAATCATAGAGAAAATAGATAATTTGGAGAAAAATTTCCTGGTGACTAAATTATCTTCCGGGGTAGCCAGGAGAATTTTAGATGATTTTCCTCATCTTTCTTATTTTAAAGAGGCGCAGATTTTAGCCAAGAAAATTTCAAAAAGCAAGAAAGGTCTTATTCTAATTCTTTCGGCCGGAACATCCGATATCCCCATCGCCGCAGAGGCGGCAGTAACCGCAGAAGTCCTGGGAAATAGAGTCCAGAAAATCTACGATGTCGGGGTGGCGGGAATCCACCGTCTCTTCAATCATCTAAAAATAATCCGGAAAGCAAAAGTGCTTATTGTTGTTGCCGGGATGGAGGGCTCTCTCCCGGCAGTGGTAGGCGGCTTGGTCAGAGGTCCGGTTATTGCTCTTCCTACATCAGTCGGCTATGGCGCCAACCTGAAAGGAATTGCCGCCTTCTTAACGATGCTCAACTCCTGCTCCCCTAATGTTGCCACCGTCAATATTGATAACGGTTTCGGCGCCGGCTATCTCGCCAGTTTAATTAATCATGGGTCGGTTTAAACTTGTTTCTAATTATCAGCCCAAAGGGGACCAGCCAAAAGCAATCAAGTCGCTTCTTGAGGGTCTGGAAAGGGATGAAAAATACCAGACCCTGTTAGGGGTTACCGGAAGCGGGAAAACCCTTACGATGGCCAATGTCATTGCCCAAACCAATCGCCCTGCTCTAATTATCTCACACAATAAGACCCTGGCGGCACAACTCTATTCGGAGTTCAAGGAACTCTTCCCTGAAAATCGGGCAAGATACTTTGTTTCCTATTATGATTACTACCAGCCGGAGGCCTATCTACCTTCTACGGATACTTTCATTGAAAAGGATGCTTCCATCAATGACGATATTGACCGATTAAGGTTAGCCGCTACCAGCGCTCTTCTTTCCTCCCGGGATGTGATTATCGTCGCCTCGGTCTCCTGTATCTATCCTCTGGGAAGCCCGGAAGACCAACTAACCTTGATGCTACAATTGAAAAAAGGTCAGGAAGTCGGGAGAAAGGACATTCTGAAAAGATTGGTGGAGATTCAGTACGCAAGAAATGACCTGGACTTAACGCGCGGAAAGTTTCGGGTAAGAGGAAACAACATCGAGGTTATTCCCGCCTATGAAGAGGAAGGAGTGAGAATTGAACTTTTTTCGGATAGGGTAGAAAAAATTACAACCTTTGAGCCATTAACCGGAAAGAAAAATAAGGAAATAGGGGAAATTACCATTTATCCGGCGAAACATTTCGTCACGACCAAAAATAAATTGGAGAGGGCAATACGCTCCATCAAGGATGAATTAGCCGCGCAGTTAAAAAAATTAAAGAAGGAAAAGAAATTATTAGAGGCGGAAAGATTAAAATCACGCACAAGATATGATTTAGAGATGCTCAGAGAGATTGGCTACTGTCACGGAATGGAGAACTATTCCCGACATTTCTCGGGAAGACCTCCGGGAGAAAGACCTCAGGTGCTTCTGGACTATTTTCCCGATGATTTCCTGCTTTTTATTGACGAATCCCACGTTACTATTCCCCAAATCAGGGGAATGCATCTGGGGGACCGTTCACGCAAGGAAACCCTGATTGAATATGGTTTTCGGCTTCCTTCGGCTCTGGACAATCGGCCTTTAACCTATCCGGAGTTTGAAAATTTAATCAAAAATGTCATCTTTGTTTCGGCTACTCCGGGTAAAGTTGAACTAAAACTCTGCAAAGCCAAAAGATTGGGGGAGAAATCAAAAAGGATTGCCGAACAGATTATCAGACCTACCGGACTTCTGGAACCACCTATACTAATAAAACCGACCGGGAACCAGATTGATGACCTGATGGAGGAGATTAAAGGAAGGATAGAGAAAAAGGAGAGAACGTTGGTGATTACCCTCACCCGACATATGGCGGAGGATTTGGCTGATTATTTAAAGGAATTCAAAATAAAGGTGGAGTATATCCATTATGAGGTGGACACCATCAAAAGAGTAGAACTGTTACGCAACTTAAGGGAAGCAAAGTTTGACGTTCTGGTCGGAATTAACCTTCTGCGCGAAGGTCTGGACTTGCCGGAAGTCAGTTTGGTAGCAATTCTTGATGCCGATAAGGAAGGATTTTTGCGCTCGGAAACCTCTCTGATTCAGGTTGCCGGAAGAGCCGCACGCAGTTTAAACGGGAAGGTTATTATGTATGCGGATAAGATTACAAAGTCAATGCAATTAGCCATTAACGAGACCAACCGCAGACGCAAAATCCAGGAGGACTATAACCAAAAACACCACATTACCCCGGTCTCCATTAAGAAGCCAATCTATAAAGGGATTGAGGAGGTTATTCAAAACAAGAAAACATCTCGTCAGCCATCTCTTAGTGAAAAGGAGCAAGAGTATCTGGGGAAGGATATCTCTGCAATAATCAAGAGATTACAGCGTCAGATGTTCACCGCCGCCAAAAATCTGGACTACGAGAAAGCCGCCACCCTTCGCGACAGAATCAAGAAATTAAAAAATGAAAAACCCTGAAAATTAATCGGACGCAGATACAGACAGTTGCAACAGACAATATAAATATGATAAACTTTTTTCTCAAAGGGGCCAGGTCTCCACATTGACAAATAGAGAGATTAATGAAAATTA
>DAOVNU010000183.1 GCA_030630065.1 bacterium
GCAGATTAAAAAAGATAAAATGAAGGGAAAAATAGAAAAAATAAGAGAAGACCACTTTAGAAATTTTGAAAAATTGTCAGCCGAAGAGCAAATAAGTTGGGCACTCAGCCAGGGTTATGCGCTTTGGGGACTTATGTCAAAAGAGAATAGAGTTTTGGCTAAACAATTAAGACATGGTGGAAAGAGATTCTCTGGTGTCAGAAGAGGCATTAACCATCCTTAAATTACTTTCAAAAGAAAAGATTCCTTTTTTGGTGGTGGGAGGAGCAGCAATGGCTCTTCATGGTATACCACGAGCTACTTTAGACATAGACATCCTTATTCCAGCCCAGAGCGAAACAATAATTAATCTCTTCACTGCCACTCGCAGAGTAGGTTTACGCAGCCATGAGACCCAAATATTGAGGTTGGCAAGTAAACCAAATCTTCTTGTTGGTCAGTGGATAACATTTAAGGATTCTAAAGGTAGAGAATTTCTTGATATAGGTTTAGAAGAAATAAAGATTTTTAAGAAACTTCTTTCTCATGCCCTCAAAAGAAAAGGGGAAGGAATTACTTACTATGTAGTTTCCCTCGGGGATATAGAAAGAATGAAGAAGGCATCAGGTCGGCCAATAGATTTGGCCGATATTGCTCTTATTCGGGAAAGGAGAAAAATTAATGGTAAAAAGAAAAAGTAAAATTTTGGTTGGAATAGTTATCGGCAGCAAAAGTGACCTTCCTTTTATGGAAGAAGCAATAAAACTCCTGAAATCATTTAAGATTCCCTATGGATTGAAGGTCCTTTCTGCCCATAGAAACCCTGATGAGACTGCTCAATATGCTAAAAAAGCAGAAAAGAGGGGAATAGAGTTAATTATTGCCGCTGCAGGGCTATCGGCTCATCTTGCCGGGGCTTTGGCGGCGAGGACATTGTTACCGGTAATTGGCGTTCCCGTTCCCAGCGAACCTTTGAAAGGAGTTGAATCCTTTCTTTCCACTTTGCAGATGCCTTCAGGAGTCCCTGTAGCGACGATGAGTATTGGAAAAGCGGGAGCAAAGAATAGCGCCATTTTAGCCGCAGAGATTTTATCCTTAAAATATCCGGAGATTAAAAAAGGATTAAAAGAATACAGAAAAAAATAAGAGAAAGGAGAAAAAAATGCGCATTGGGATTTTGACCGGAGGAGGGGATTGTGCTGGTTTGAATCAGGCAATACGAGGTGCCGTAATGAGAGGTCTTGACTTTGGAAATGAATGTCTGGGAATTTTAGAGGGGTGGCGCGGTCTGATAAAAGGAAAAACCCAGCCCTTAGGACTGAAAGAGGTGGAAGGAATTATTGCTCAATCCGGGACAATTCTGGGAACCTCGAGAACTAATCCTTATCAAGAAGAAAACGGGGTGGAGAAAGTTAAGGAGAACATCAAAGGATGGGGTCTGGATGCCATAATAGCTATGGGCGGAGAGGATACCCTGGGTGCGGCGGAGAAATTGTTTAACGAGGGGATAAAGGTCGTCGGTGTTCCCAAAACGATGGATAATGATTTATCTGCCACTGACTATACCTTTGGTTTTGATTCTTCCGTTACCAGAGCAATAGAGGCGGCAACTGTTCTGATTGATACGGGAAAGTCCCACCGACGGGTAATGATTCTGGAAGTAATGGGCAGACATGCTGGCTGGGTGGCTCTTTTTACCGGCGTTGCCTCGGGAGCTGACTGGATTCTTATCCCGGAGAAGGAGCCGGAGATTGAGAAAATGTTGGAGCAGATTAAAAAGTCCCATTCCCGGAAGAACTATGCCCTGATTGTTGTCTCCGAAGGGGTTGTTCTTCCTGAGGTGAACGTAGGGGAGGAAGAAAAGGATAAGTTTGGCCATATGATTCTGAAGAAGAGAAAAATCGGGGAAAGTTTATCCAAACTTATTGAAGAGAGAACTGGCCTGGAGAC
>DAOVNU010000204.1 GCA_030630065.1 bacterium
AATGAAGGCACTGTCTTGGAAAAAAGTGAGAGGTTTGCAATCTTAATTCAGGAGGAACTTGGGGAAAGATTACTTTGTCCCAACAGAGGAGTCAAGAAGAGAAATTTTTATGTGCTGAAGTATACGCAGATGCCTTCTGCTTTGGTAGAGATAGGATTCATCTGTAATCCCAATATTGAAGCCAACCTAAGGGACCCCCAGGTTCGGCAGGCGATTGCCGAAACACTTTACAAAGCAATCATCCGTTATTTCCAGGAGGGATGAGGAAATGTTTGAACTGATGGTGGAGACGACCTTTTCTGCGGCTCACAGGTTGAAAACAGGAAATAAAAAATGCGAGAGGTTGCACGGTCATAATTGGAAGGTTCAACTTTTCTTATCCGGGAATAAATTAAATAAAGACGGCGTTATTCTGGACTTCAAAGAGATAAAAGAGAAATTAGAAAAAGTAGTAATGCCCCTTGACCATACTTACCTGAATGAAATCCCCTTCTTTAAAAAGATTAGCCCCACCTCCGAGAACATTGCCTACTATCTTTATCAGAAATTGAAAGTTCTCTTTGCCAAAAATAAAGTGACCAAAATATCCCGACTTACGGTCTGGGAGGGCGATAAAACTTCCGCCTCCTACTTTTCTCTATAAAAACTGTCGACAAATTTGTAAAAACAGTTATACTATAATTGCAATATATGTATAAATAGTAAGTAAGAAATGATTGTGCATTGTTGTGGTTGCCTGATTTATCAGGCGTCTTTTGTCATTGCGAAGCCGAAGTGTGGCAATCTCAATATGTCAATTAAATTCTCTGTAGGGTATAATGAGATAGAAGAAATTTTAAATACATTGGAGGATGTTGTGTTGGGATGCAAAAGTTTACGAAGAACTGTTTTTTAGATTGAGGAGATTATACAAATGAATAAATCATTGACTAAGTTAGAATTGCCCTTACCTCTTCTCTACTCGGGGAAGGTGAGGGAACTGTATGGTTTGGATGATAAAATTCTGATGGTTGCCACCGACAGGATTTCTGCCTTTGACCATATCCTTCCGACAGCTATTCCGGATAAGGGGAAAGTTCTTACGCAAATCTCTGCTTTCTGGTTTGGCTATACCAGGGAGATTATTCCTAATCATCTCCTTTCCGCAGACGTGAGAGACCTCCCCGAGTCCCTCTCTTCCTTTCGGGAAATTTTAAGGGACAGGATGATGATTGTAAGGAAAACAAAAAAGATTAATATTGAGTGTGTGGTTCGGGGTTATCTTGCCGGGAGTGGCTGGAAGGAATATCAGGAGAAAAACTCAATCTGCGGGGTTAAGTTGCCGGCGGGCCTAAAGGAATCGGAAAAATTACCTTCTCCTATCTTTACTCCTGCGACCAAGGAGGAGACCGGACATGATGAGAATATTGACCAAAAAGAACTGGAGAAAAGAATAGATAAAACATTGGCCGAACGGTTAAAAGAGATTTCTCTCGCTCTCTACGAAAAGGCAAGTGAATACGCTCTGAAAAAAGGCATTATTATCGCGGATACCAAGTTTGAGTTTGGTTTTATTGAGAATCAGTTGATCCTGATTGACGAAATTTTCACCCCTGATTCCTCGCGCTTCTGGGAAAAG
>DAOVNU010000047.1 GCA_030630065.1 bacterium
AGATTCCCTCGTTTGTCCATTTTAAATGCAGTTGCCGTGACAACGAGGGGGCCAAGAACAGGACCATAACCATTCTCGTCAATCCCAATAATAATCACTTTTTTATCAACATCAATATTCCTATCGCGACTAAAAACCAGGCAAACATTTTACGGAGTTTATCAGCGGAAAAATGAAGGGTTGCCCTTGCACCAAACTGGGCACCAATAATAGATGTAACGGCAATAACCAGCCCGAGGGAAATTGCCACCTCTTTTCGCCAGAGATAGTAGCCGCTGGCAGAAATTCCTTTAAGAAAGATGGCAATCAATGATGTCCCAATAGCAAGTTTCATCGGCACCTTCAAAATAATATGCATCGCCGGAATCATCACAAAGGCACCTCCAACACCGAGCAAGCCGGAAAGATAACCGGCTCCCAGACCGATAGCAATAGATTTTGGGAAATTGAAATGTAAGGAGTTTTTTTTGTCATTAGAATTTTCTAATTTTTTATTCCCTTCCTTTTTAACCAACATCTGAATCGCGCAGAATAAGAGCAAAATCCCGAAGAGTATTTTGAGCCAGAGGTCAGAAATAATACTGGTGGAAAATCCTCCTAACTGTGCTCCTGCCATTCCCGCAATTCCTAAAGTAAGCCCTAATTTTAGATTAACCTGTCCTTTTCGGTGATGGGCAATAAAACCGGATAAGCTGGCAAAGAGAATGACAAATAAACTTGTTCCGATTGCCTGTTTCATCGTAAGATGAAAAATATAGTAAAGAGCGGGAACGATAACCGTTCCTCCCCCTATCCCCAGAAGACCGGAAAGGAATCCCATTACCAACCCGGCAATCAATCCATTTATCCAGAGCATTTTTATCTCTCCCCGTGAATCATTGGCACAAATCTCACCGGAATAATTGATTGTACATAAATCTTCCCTTTTTTCTTGGTAAGTAACTTTAATTCCTGATAGTGTTCCCCTACCGGGATGACCATTCTTCCTCCCTCGGCAAGTTGCTCAATAAGGGGCTGGGGAATATAGGGAGGAGCACAGGTAACAATAATCCCATCAAAGGGAGCAAACTCCTCCCAACCAAGATAGCCATCCCCACACTTTACCTTAATATTTTTATAACCTAAATCCTTTAATCGGTTCCTGGCACTTTTAGCTAATGGCTCCAAAATTTCAATCGTATATACCTCTTTTGCTAATTCTGCCAGGATTGCCGCCTGATAGCCCGAGCCCGTCCCGATCTCCAGAACCCTCTCATCCCCGGATAATCCTAAGAGTTCCGTCATCAGACCAACGATGTATGGCTGGGAGATGGTCTGGTCTTCTCCAATCGGAAGAGGGTAATCATTGTAGGCAAGCCGCTGGTATTCTCCGGGAACAAACCGATGCCGCTCCACCCTTCTTATTGCGCTAAGCACCCTTTTATCCTTTACTCCTCTTGCTTCAATCTGCTCGGTCACCATCCTCTCCCGTGCTTTAACAAAATTAATCTTTTGCTCTTTTTCTATAAGATTCTGGCAACCAAGAAGAATCAAAGCAATCAAAATGAGTATCGCTTTTTTCATCTCAACTCCTTTTTAAGAATTTTTCCGGTTATGGTCTTGGGTAAAGAGGTCTTAAAGATAATTCTTCTTGGTACCTTATAGGAGGCAATCCTTTCCCTGCAGAAGTTCAATAATTCCTTCTCCGTTGTCTTCTCTCCTTCTTTACGAAGAGTAATATAGGCAAGCGGCACCTCTCCCTTTTCTTCATCCTTAATACCAATCACCGCTGCCTCGGCAACCGCGGGATGGTGATAAAAGATTTCCTCTACCTCCCGGGGATAGACATTTAAACCGCGCACATTAATCATATCCTTTTTTCTATCCACAATATAGATATACCCATCCTGGTCAATTTTTGCCAGATCTCCCGTGGCCAACCAGCCCTCAATTAGCACATCTTTTGTCTCCTCAGGTTGGTTGTAGTATCCTTTCATTACATTTACTCCCTTTACCAGTAACTCCCCTATCCTTCCGGCTGAAAGTTGCTTGCCAGCATTGTCCACGACCTTTACATCTATCCCGGGAAGAGGAAGACCAACAGAATTAGGTTTACGTATACTTTTTAAGGGGTTGAAAGAAACTACCGGCGAAGCTTCGGTAAGGCCATATCCCTCTAAAAGAGGAAGGCGGAACTTCTTTTCAAATCTGGCTAGTACCTCAAGCGGAAGAGCTGCTGCTCCCGAGATGCAGAAGCGCAAAGGGTTTAAAAATCTAAAGAGCGAAAAGAGTCGAGGAAGATTAAAGTTGTCCAGGAGATTATAAAGAGCAGGAATACCAGCCAGGACCGTAACTCTATTCATCAAGATGTTTTTGATAACCTTTTTGAATGGCCTCACTGAAGCAACAATGGTGACCTTTCCTCCCACAGATAAAGGGACCAAGATACAAACGGTAAAGGTAAAGGAATGAAACATCGGAAGAATACAGATGAAATTGTCCCTTTTGCTTATTCTAATTGCTTTTGTGCAGGAGAGGGCATTGGAAACTAAATTGTGGTGAGTAAGCATTACCCCCTTAGGATAACCAGTGGTTCCTGAGGTATAAAGAAGGAGAGCTGTTTCCTCCGGGAGAAGAACCGGTCCAGCCCTTAAAGGCGAAGAAGATAATAGTTCCTCAAAACTGATTGTTTTAGAAATTTTCCTGTTTACAATAATAATCTTTTCCAAAGATTCTACACGGATACGTAGTTGATTTGCCATTTCCAGAAAATCACAGGAGGTAATCAGGAATTTTACTTCGCTATCTGCTAAAATGTATCTTAGCTCCTCGGTCTTCAAAAAGGAATTGAGAGGAACAACAACGGCTCCTGTCTTTAAAATACCGAAATAGGAAAAAACATATTCGGGAGAGTTGGAAAGAAGAATTCCAATTTTTTCCCCGGGCCTTATCCCCAAATTCAGAAGCCCAGCAGCCAGTTTACTCACCGTTTCAGTTAACTTCCGGTAGCTAATTCTTCTCCTCTCAAAGATAAGAGCAACTCTACGAGCATACCTCCTGGCATTTTCCTCCAGCATCTCAATTAATGTTATCATTTCAATAAAAGAGTTTTAATCTCATTATGAGAAAATGGAAGAGAAATCTTTCCTTGAGAAATCTTTAATTTTTTTAAACTTTTCTCCATTAAATCTGTTTCCTCAACAGAAGATACAGGTAGATTCAAGGTAAGTTTTCCCCTGGTCTCTTTCCCCTGACTTTCATAGATTCTGACAATCAACCCCTTCCCCTTTTCTGCCTTTTTAAAAGCGGAAATTATCAGATTAGCCGGTTCTATCTTAAGGAAGGAACGGGATGATGGTAATCGACCTTTTGTATTTAGCTTTTCTGGCAGATAAGGAATTAGAGAAGAATTTATTTCTGAGGCATAATTTACAGTCCTTCCTTTTCTCCAGTCCCCCGAATGGGGAAGAAGGGAATAACAAAACCTGTTTATTCCAACATCAGGAGCCGGGTCCGGTTCATAGGGACTGCGCAAAAGAGTTAATCTAATCTGATTCCCCATAACTTCATACCCGTACTTACAATCATTGAGCAAACTTACTCCATACTCCTTTTGCGAAAGGTCAGCCCATTTCAGGGCAGGCACCTCTCTGCCATTGTTGGGACGATAGATATAGCCAAAAGGAATCTCAAAGCAGCTCTGCCTATTAGAAATATTTAAGGGGAAGGAAACTTTGAGCATTGGGCCGTCAGAATCTTTTGTTCCTTTTTCCTGCCAGTTCACCGTAGTGAAGAAATCGATGCGGGGTATCTCACGATAGAGAACAATCTCCTGAACAAGAGAAGATTTATTGAATCTATGTTCTATTTTAATTACGGTGCGCACTTGACCTTTTTCAATTATCTTTACCTTTGCTCCGGAGATAAGGTTTATTGTCTTGGCGATGGGTCCGATATTCCAGGCAGACATCGGATGGGGCTTTTCAAAGAGAATCTGAAAAAGATTACCTGGCGGATAGGAAGAACTTGGCTCAGCTCCTGCAGGTTTTCGGGTATCATCAGCAGTAATTAATTCTTTTTTAGTTCGTTTGTCAAAAAGATAAGCAATACATCCTGAATTTTTATCAATCAAAACGGTGAAAAATTCATTCTCTATTTTACAAAAAGTATCTTTATCAATAATTGAGAAAAACTTGGGCTTCAAACTATTTTCACTCTTGCAGGGAAAAAGGCAATAGGTGCGGTATCCCAAAGATGGGACATCACCAATAAAAATGAGGGTGCTTCTATTTAACTGGCAAGGAACAAAATTCCCTTTTTCATCACAAAGAGAAAACTCACCACTTTTTAAGGAAGGAACTTTTACCTTCACGATATCCTTTCTCTGCCAGGAAAGAGGATTGAAGACAACAATGGGAATACCTTTGTTTTTAAAAGAGATTTTTTCGGCAATTCTCTTCAAACTCTGGCCCAAACTGCATTGACCTATTTTTTTCGTTTCCTTAAAGAGACGACGGGAATATTCATAGGCAGGATAAATGGCTGAACCATCAAGGAGGTCATGAAATTGGTTAAAAGACAGATTTCTCCAGGCGGTCTCAAACTCCTCTAATGGATAGGGAAAAGCATAAAAGGAGGCAACGGCAGAGAAAACTTCGGCCGAAAATAAAAGATTTTCTGCTCTTCGATTCATCAATTTAATATCGCTGTGTGTAGTATAACAACCCTCAAATATTGGGTTAAGTTCATTCTTTACTACAGGATAGTTTGAGGACGTCGTTGATTTGAAAAAGTTTTCTGCTTTATTAAACTTAAGATTAGGAAAAAGAGGTCTCTTCTGTAATTTGGCTGCCGTATCTAAATCCCTACGAGTAGGGCCGCCTCCATGATTTCCTATTCCGTAAACAATTAGATGATGATTAGAGTCACACCTCTCTTTTGTTTGTATCAGTGTTGAACAAAGAGCCGGACCAACGGTATTGTTGTAATTTTCTCCGGAATCAAAGGCAAGAACTCTTGAGCCATCCGGTGCCTCCCACCAGAAAAGCGGATAAGAAGAAGGTCGGCAGCGAAAACCATAATAATAATCTATTCCACTTTTTTTAAGAATCTGCGGATAGGTCCAGGAATGACCAAACGTATCCGGGCACCAGCAAACTTTGGGCTCAACACCAAATTTTTCTTTAATATATTTTTTGGCGTAGAGGATTTGCCGCACCAAAGATTCGCCGGAGGCCATATTCAAATCCCCTTCTACCCAGGTAGAAGCAGTAATATCCCACCTCTTTTCTTTTACCCATTTCTTTATTTTCTTAAAGAGGGAAGGATATTTTTTTTCAATGGTGGAATAGATAGTGGCTTGACTTTGCGAGAAATGGAAATCAGGATATTCCTCCATTAATGAATTTACACTTTGTAAGGTCCCCTTTGCAGCAATCAGAGTGGCTGGCCAGGTCCAGAGCCAGTTCAAATCAAGATGAGCATGACCAATAAGATGGATAGTAAATTTCTTCACTTCCCTGGAGAAAGGAGAAAGAGTTTTCATCGCCTGCTCAAAAGAGGAAATAAATTCTTTTATTTTTCTCTCCTCTAATAGTTCTATTTTCAGCTGAGTCAGAACCGCAGACAATAAAGATGAATATTTCTTCCGAACTTCAGAATTCCATTTTAACAAATTCCGGACAAGTTTGAATTCATTAAGTAGCGTTTCTAACCGAAAGATAACATTTTCTATTACATCAATAAAAAGCTGACTTTTCCAAACATAACCAAGGCCTTTTCCTTTGCCGGCTTTTATTGCTACCGTAAACTTTTCCTCTGGGTTTGCGCTTTTGGTAAGGGCAAAATCAACATCGAGCCAGGATTCTTTTTTCTCTATACTTTTTCCATTAACAAATATTTCTCCTCCGCGGGGAAAAAGGAGTTGCAGATATATTTTAGAACCTTTAATCTTAATCCCCATAATTTCTTCGGGAAGGATTATTCGATTTCTCAGCCAGGTGCCGGGAGGAAGCAGATGTGCCTGCCAGGGGTTATGAGGAGATTTACATTCCCAAGATTTTAATTGCCGGCTATCCTTTAAATTTTTTAAAAGGTTCTCAACCTTCTTTTCTAACATTTCAAAATCATTTTTCACTTCTTCTCCTTATAAATCTTAGTAATCTCATCTACCTTAAATTCCGGTAAGTTCTTCATTTTGCCGTTCGCCTTCATTTTAAACCCAAAATCTTTTTTCTTAATCTTACCAATAATAGATACAGGAATCTTTTTTTTCTTAAAAATTTTTATCAGTTTAGGACTCTCTTTAGGGCTTAAACTAATCAATAAGGAGCCGGAGGCAATAAGACCGAAAGGATTCAGATTAAATTCTTGACATAAAATTTTTGTCTCCGGATAAATTTTAATGCTCTCGGAAAAGACCAAAAC
The DNA here is from genome assembly GCA_030630065.1 of bacterium. GTDB lineage: Bacteria > Ratteibacteria > UBA8468 > UBA8468 > UBA8468 > DAOVNU01. The sequence goes on from DAOVNU010000047.1 coordinate 6,406, forward strand.
TGCTTTGTTTGAGGCAGCAGCAACCTCCATAATACCGGTGGCAATACCTCTCTCGGTAGGGTC
>DAOVNU010000195.1 GCA_030630065.1 bacterium
CTTTTTCCCCTGCCGGGAAAATCTTTGAATATTCATAATTGACACGAAGTGTCACCCTGAGTCCAAAGCGACGGGTCTCTCACTTCATTGAAAAAGAGAGATTCTTCAGCTGACGCTTCAGAATGACATTTCTAATTTTATCTGTGTCCAAATAATTTTTTATTTTTCGGGTGTTTTTATTTCCACGCTCCGATAGACCCTGATTAAGGAGTTAAGTTTATTCAATTTTCCACCACCATTCTTGCTTTGAATAAGGCCGATCTCCCAGTAGTAATAAACCCCCAGACCCAGAATAATCAGAGAAAGGACAAGAGTGAGAATAGATTTCCACCTGCTTATCTCTCCGATCACCAAAGCCAGAATAACTCCCAGAACCCCTAACCCAACAACAACTAACGCCAACAAATAACCCATTTCAAATTGCATTCATTCCCCCTTTTTATTCTATTTCTGCTCACGCACTAAACCCTTTATTTTTAATTTTGCTTCTAAATCCTTACCTTTTTTAGTAATGGCAATACTATTCAAGATGAAGATGGAAGGAGATTTTCCCAGGGCCTCTAAAAATTTAGCAACCTTGAAACTGGTATCGGTAACTGTCAGGTCAATTGGTATTTCCTTATAGAAAGCTGCTGGTGCAGGAACCCCAATGGTAATAGAATTGACGGTAGAAATTTTGGACTCCATAATAACATTCATTATTTTTTCCAACATATCCAATCGTAAAAGAAGGCCTGGAACTTCCCCATCCGAAGGTAACCCGGTTTCGGAAAAATCAAGGGATGAGGGGATTTTTGTTCCATTCTTTTTTGCTCTTTCAATGATATCATCCAGAGTTATATAAAGAACCTCCTTAAAATAGAGGTTGGGAAATTTTTCGTCTTTGTTAGGAACAAATTTGGAATAGGTTTTAAACCCTTCCTCCAGTCCTTGGTATTCCGCCTCCAGAGCAACTTTTTCTCTGCTTAACTTTGCCAGAAGAGTGGCGGTGGGAGCCGTTTCCCTGGAAACTTCGTATTTCCTGACCTCTTTTAGTTTTTCCTCAATCTCCTCCGACAAAGATTTGCTCTTTTCTTTCAAGCCCTGGATAACATAAAGGCCGCCACCGATAATACCCAGAGTGAGAAAAACAGATATAAAAACAGAATATTTTTGTAAAAAATTCATTCTTTGATTTTTAAGGCAACGGTAAAGATTAACTTCTTCTTCTCATTATCACGGTCACATTGAGTGACAGAGGCACCTTCCAAATACTTCAGAGAGTTTATCCGCACCGCAAAATTACGCAGGTTTTCAAAACCGTCTTTTAATGAGGACTCCCGTCCTGCGGACGGGATAGAGGTAAGTGAAATCTCCCCCTTAATTTCCGGATTGTCGGTGCCCGGGGAAAAGTTAGTAAGATAAATCTGCCTGCTGGGTAACGTTTTCCCAATCTCTAAAATCCTGGCCAACCAGATTGAACGGCTTCCCAACAAAACCACAAGGGCTTTTCTCTTTTTCTTGATGTCCTCAATCTCCTCTTCAACCTTTTTGATTTGCGGTTTATACTTCTCGTATTCCCGGAGAGAAAGGTTAGCATCATTCAAAGCGTTCTGGAATTGAACATTTTCCTGCTGCAGGAAAAGGAAAGGGGTTAAGGTAAGCAAAACCGCCATTACCAAGGATAAATAGAGATAAAGCTTGTTGCCTCTCAGTTCCCTCAGTTTGACAAAATCAAGGGGCAGTA
>DAOVNU010000159.1 GCA_030630065.1 bacterium
TCCTGGTTCAATGATTCGCTGGTCAAAAAGATGGCTCCCCCTGTCAATGACAAGAAGGACTTAGGTAATGAGATTGATTTGTCCCTTGAGTATGCTTACTCCGAGGATGTAACGATGGGGCTTCTCTTTGGTTATTTCATCAAAGGCGACTTCATCAAGAATGCCGTTGAGGCCGTATCCGGTGCAGGTAGTTCCACCAATGCGATGCAGGTTGTAGGGAGTGTAGCAGTTGCTTTCTGAAGGAATAATTATTCAGCAGATTCTGGGAAGTTGCTCTCCGCTGAGGAGGTCAAGAATTCTTTTACCTCCAATCCTTGTTTTTAATAACACCTTCCCTTTAGGAGAAGGGGTAACCTCTCCAATGAGGGATGCTTTTCTTCCATATTTATGTTTTCTCATTAATTTTAATAATTGTTGAGCATCTTTTGGATTACTGAAAGCTACCAGTTTTCCTTCATTTGCCAGATAGAGGGGGTCAAAGCCAAGCATCTCGCAGACCCCCTTAACCTCTTCGCAAATAGGAATTTTTTCCTCCTCAATTTCGATTCCAAGGTCTGAGACCTGAGCGACCTCATTTAAGATTGTTGCCAGACCTCCCCGGGTAGGATCGCGGAAACAGTGGATGTCCATACCGCTATCTAAAATTATCTCCACCAATTCCGATAAGGGAGCAAGATCGCTTTTTAATTTGGTCTTGAAGTTAAAGTTGCCTCGTGCCTGCAAAATAGCGATAGAGTGGTCTCCTAAATTGCCGCTTAAGATGATTTCATCACCGGGTTTTACTCCCCGGGCAGAAAGATATTTTTTAATCATTCCAATCCCGGCGGTGTTGATAAAGATTTTATCAGCTTTTCCTTTCTCTACTACCTTTGTATCCCCGGTAACAACCTTTACCTTAGCTACCTGGCATGCCTTTTTTATAGAAAGAATAATTCTTTCTAAATCGTTTAAAGGAAACCCCTCCTCAATAATGAAGGAAAGGGAAAGGGAAAGAGGTTTTGCTCCCACCATAGATAAATCATTAACTGTTCCAAAGACGGCCAATTTCCCGATGTCCCCCCCGGGAAAGAAAAGTGGTTCTACAACAAAGGAATCTGTAGTAAAGGCAAGTTTCCTCTTATTTAAAACTGCGCTGTCATCTAAGGCATTGAGGATTGGATTTCCTAAATTCTTGATAATAAGTTCATCAATCAGCTGATGACTGAATTTTCCTCCACTTCCATGCGCCAATAATATTCTTTTATCTCCCATATTTAAAATAGGCGGCACAACGTCCTTCGCTGGAGACCATACAGGGTCCAATGGCATTTTCAGGTGTGCAGGATTTCCCAAATAGTGGGCAATCAGAAGGGCTTTTTACTCCTCTCAAAATTTCTCCACAAATACAGCCCGACCTCCGAATAGTCCTTTTTACTTTCAAAGGGAATTTTTTTTCAACATCAAACCCCCGGTATTCCTTCCGTAAGAATAATCCGCTTTTCTCAATTATTCCTAAGCCCCGCCAATGACTGTCCTTTATTTCAAAAACCTTCTTCATCAGTTTCTGAGCCTTCTGGTTCCCTTCGGCTTTAACAGCCCGTTTATATTGAATGACTACCCTTGGTCTTTTTTCCTTAATCTGGAGAAGCAAAAGATAGATTGACTGGAGAATATCGAGCGGCTCAAAACCGGCAATTACACAAGGGACCTGGTAATTTTCAGCCAGTTTGCGGTAGGGTTTTGCTCCGATGATAACGCTAACATGGCCCGGGCAGATAAATCCATCGATTCTCACCTCTTTACTTTTAAGAAGAACTTCCATGGCCGGAGGAATGAGCTTCAGGCTGGAGAGAATGAAAAAATTGTCTATCCCTTCTTCTTGTGCTTGAAGGACTGTTGCCGTAATGGTCGGGGATGTGGTTTCAAAACCAACGCCAAGGAAAATTACCATTTTTCCCGGATTACTCCTTGCAATATTCAAGGCATCAAGGCAGCTATAGACGACTCTGATGTCTGAACCCTTTGTTCTTTCCTTTTCTAAACTCGAGGTTGCCCCCGGAACCCGAAGGATGTCACCAAAGGTAGTAATGATGAAATCCCTTCTTTTTGCTAAGAGGATGGCTTTTTCTATTTCCGTCTCCGGCGTAACACAGACAGGACACCCCGGACCGGAAAGGAGGTTTACAAAATCGGGTAAAAGTTTTTTAATTCCGGAACGGAAGATTACCGTAGTATGGGTGCCGCAGACCTCCATCAAATTAATTCTTTTAGTTGAAAATTCGCAGATTCTCTTAATCAACCTTTGAGCTAATTTTGGCTCTCTGAATTCTTCA
>DAOVNU010000080.1 GCA_030630065.1 bacterium
ATGGAAGAACTAAAAGACCTGGACAATGAAAGCATCACCCCGGTCAATTTTTCTTCTATGGCGGCAAAATCCCTGGAGAAGATGAAGCAAGAAAGAACGGCGAAGGTGGCGGGAAAGGGAAAAATTGAGTCCTTTACTCATCTGGAAACAGGAAACGTTCTTTTGGTTCCTTATGAATTTGTCCACGAAAACAGGGGTACAATACAGTCAATTGCAGTGAAGTTTCACCCCGAAGTGGATAGTAAAAAATCAATCGAAGATTTTGTCTCACGTTTAGCCCTCACTCTCTTTGCCGGAATAAAAGGGAAGGTATCAGTCTATTCCTCTCTTGGTATGACTTCATTCTCAGGGATTGCCAATCTCTTCGTTCCGATTTTGATTGCCGCTCTTATTGTCCTTAATACAATGCTGGGGGCGGTCTATGAAAGAATTAAGGAGATTGGGACGTACAGCTCGGTAGGGCTGGCTCCGGTTCATATCGGCGCTCTCTTTATGGCTGAGTCCTCTGTTTATGCAATCCTGGGAGCGGTAGCCGGTTATCTTCTGGGTCAGGTAGTAACAAAATTCTTAATGGCCAGAGACCTCCTTGCCGGTTTAACCTTAAATTACTCTTCCCTCTCGGCAGTGATGGCCACCATAATTGTAATTGCCGTTGTGCTACTTTCCACTACTTATCCAGCGAGAAAGGCCTCCCAGATGGCGGTCCCCGATGTTACGCGAAAATGGGTTCTCCCAAAACCAAAGGGGGATAATTGGGAATTTGATTTTCCCTTCACCGTGAGTGAGATTGAAGTCCTTGGTCTTTGCACATTTCTGAGAGAGTATTTTTCGTCTTATGGAGAGGAATCGATTGGAACCTTTTACACCAAAGGAGTGGAACTCTCTACACTAAATACGGCAAAGGGGAAAGCTTATCTTGTAGAGGCAACAATCTGGTTGGCGCCATTTGACCTCGGCGTTAGTCAAGAATTAAAATTTTCTACTACTCCGATGGGAAAATTTAATTTCTATACTATCCAACTTTCCTTAAAGAGATTAAGCGGTGAGACCACCGCCTGGGTGAGGTTAAACCGCAGATTTTTAGACATAATTAGAAAACAATTTTTGGTCTGGAGAACGGTCAGCCCAAAGATAAAAAGCGAATATAAAAAACAAGGAGAGAAGATAATCGGATGAATAAGGAGAATTTTAATCCGGAGATTGATTATCAAGCAGAGCAATTTAAGAGCGGCTTTAATCTGAAAACGGTCATCGCGGCTCTCTTTATTGGTTTTATTATGCTCCCTGGTTCGATCTACCTCGGTCTGATTACCGGGGGAGGTATGGGTGGAGCCGCACAATGGGTTACTTTGATTCTCTTTGTAGAGATTGCCAAACGTTCCTTTATCAAACTCTCCCGGCAAGAGACCTATATCATCTATGTTCTGGCTGCTTCCTTAGTCGCCCCGGGTTTGGTCTTAGGGGCGGCAAGTTTGGTGCTTCAAGGCGGGGCTTTCAGCGAGAAAATCTGGCAGCAGTACCTCGTTCAATCAACCTATGCCAAATCCTTTGGATTAACAAAACTCATTCCTCACTGGGTTGTTCCCCCCGCTGGTTCGGAAGCACTCATTAAACGAACTTTCCTTAACCGCGCCTGGTTGATTCCGATTATTCTGCTCATTGGTCACAACATTCTCTATCGCCTGAATTACTTTGGTCTGGGTTATGTGCTTTTCCGGGTCACCAGTGATACCGAAAAACTTAAATTCCCGATGGCAGCGGTGGCGGCTGAAGGAGCAACCGCCCTGGCGGAAACCAGCGAAAAAAAGGAAACCTGGCGCTGGAGAACCTTCTCCATTGGCGCAATGATTGGGGTTATCTTCGGAGCAATCTATATTGTCATTCCCACTCTCACCGGTCTTATTGCCGCTAAACCCCTGATGCTTCTGCCCATTCCCTGGGTTGATTTTACGGCCGCAATTGGCGCTTTTCTCCCCACGGCAATGCTTGGTTTCTTTACCGACCTAACCTTTATCTTTACCGGTTTTGTTCTCCCCTTCTGGGTGGTAATGGGAATTTTTATCGGCGCAATCGTCGGAAAGGTAATTCTTTCTCCTATCCTGCATCACTATACCAATATTTTTCATACCTGGCAGCCGGGAATGAGCGTAATCCCAACTAACGTTGCCAATACAATGGATTTCTGGATTAGCGTTACGATTGGTGCCGGAATAGTCGTGGGCTTAATCGGCATCTGGAAGGTAATTATGGCCACCAGGAGTAAAAGTAAAAAAGGGAAAGGAGAGAGAAAGCAGACGTTACCGGCCGGTAGAGGTGATGTTCCCATCTGGCTTGCTTTGCTGATCTGGTTCGTTTCAACATCAGTTTACATCATTATCTGCCACATTTTAGTCCCTAAATTTCCATTATCCCTTTTTATCCTTTTCGGCTTTGTTCTTACCCCATTCCTTTCCTATATTTCGGCGAGAATGTTTGGCATTACCGGGGTAGCCAGTGGTGTCTCCTTTCCTATGGTAAGAGAGGGAACATTTATCTTAAGTGGTTACAAAGGTGCGGATATCTGGTTTGCCCCAGTCCCTTATTTCAACCATGGAGTGAGAACTCAACAATTCAAGCAATTGGAATTAACAAAGACCCGTTTTACCAGTTGGTATAAGGCGGAATTTATGGCTTTAGCAGTAATGCTTTTCTGCAGTTTTCTTTTCTGGCAGATTATCTGGAGGATGGGTCCGATTCCTTCTTCCACTTATCCTTATATTCAGAAACTCTGGCCAATGTCCGCCACCTTCCAATGTTTATGGGCAACCTCAACCGTTAAGGGGGGAGCCGCCTGGATGCTTGAGGCCTTAAAACTCAAATATATAATCGGCGGGAGCATCAGCGGTTTTGCTCTTTATGCTCTCTTACTTCTTACCCATAGCCCGATTGCCATATTTTATGGCGTCATTGGCGGGATTGCCATCTTTCCCCATCAAGCCATTCCGATGTTTCTCGGTGCTCTCTTAGGTAGATTTTTCTTTGCCAAAAGGATTGGCAAAGAAAATTGGAAGAAATATAGTCCGATTCTCCTGGCAGGATATGCCTGCGGGATGGGTCTCATCGGGATGTTTTCCATTGCCATTGCCCTTATCGCCAAAACCGTCTTCCAGTTGGTCTTCTGAAGTTAACCTATCTATGTTCACTTATCCCCAAAAGTATGATGTGATTGTTGTCGGAGCAGGTCATGCCGGATGTGAGGCCGCATTAGCCGCAAGCAGAATAGGCCTTGCTACCCTTCTTTTAACCATTAACCTGGATACGGTGGCACAGATGTCCTGCAACCCGGCAATTGGGGGTCTTGCCAAAGGACAACTGGTCAGAGAGATTGACGCCCTCGGTGGAGAGATGGCCAAAAATATCGACCAAACCGGAATCCAGTTTCGGATGCTTAACACCAATCGCGGACCAGCGGTCTGGGGACCAAGGGCACAGGCAGACAAAAAGAGTTATCAATTCAACCTAAAGTATACTTTAGAAAAACAAAAAAATCTTGACCTAAAACAGGAATTAGTAGAAGAAATAGCGGTAAAAAATAAAAAGGCAATCGGGGTAATTACCCACAACCAGATTCTTTACCCCGGAAAAGCAATTATTGTTACCAGCGGAACATTCCTTAAAGGTCTTATCCATATTGGTGAACTAAAAATTGCCGCCGGAAGAGCCGGAGAGTTCCCGGCAGAAAAACTCTCCGCTAATTTAAGAAAAATCGGTTTTGAAATTGGAAGATTAAAAACCGGGACACCCCCTCGTATTAACAGAAACTCCATTGATTTTTCCCGGACAGAGATTCAAAAGGGAGATAAAAAACCATCTCCGTTCTCTTTCTCTACCGGGAAAATTACTCAAACCCAAATTCCCTGTCACATTACCTATACAACAGAGAAAACAAATAAAATTATTAGGAAAAATCTTCATCGCGCCCCTCTTTATACCGGTCAGATTAAGGGAACTGGTCCAAGATATTGCCCTTCCATAGAGGTAAAGATTGTTAATTTCCCTGAGAAGGAAAGGCACCAGATTTTTCTGGAACCGGAAGGGAGAAATACCGAGGAGATTTATCTCAATGGTCTTGCCACCAGTATCCCGGTTGACGTTCAATTAGATATCCTTCCTACTATACCCGGGTTAAAAAACGCAGTAATGATGCGGCCGGGTTATGCCATTGAATATGATTTTGTTTTTCCTTATCAGATTAAAGCGACATTAGAGACAAAATTAATAGAAAACCTTTATTTTGCCGGTCAAATCAATGGCACCAGCGGGTATGAAGAGGCAGCCGCGCAAGGAATTATGGCGGGAATAAATGCTGCCCTAAAAATAAAAGGGAAGTCCCCTTTTATCCTGGATAGAAGCCAGGCCTATATCGGGGTTCTTATTGATGACCTGATTACCAAAAAGATTACCGAGCCGTATCGGATGTTTACCTCCCGTGCAGAATACCGGCTCCTTTTGCGTCAGGACAATGCCGATTTACGGTTAATGGAATATGGTCATAAATTCGGACTGATTAAAAAAGAGCAATTTGAAGAACTGCAGGAGAAGAAAAAAAGAATTAAGGAGGAATTAAGTAAATTAAAACACAAAAAAAATTATTTAATAAACAAGAAATTAAACAAAGATATTCTTCAACAGGTAGAGATTGAACTGAAGTATCAAGGTTATATCAAAAGGGAACTCCAGAGTATCAAAAGATTTAAAGCCGCAGAAAAGAAGAGAATCCCTCCCTCTTTTGATTATGCAACTCTTTATGGTCTTTCCCGCGAAGCAAGA
>DAOVNU010000132.1 GCA_030630065.1 bacterium
GGGAAATAGTTCAGGGTCATTGAGCGCTTTTTGCAAGAGACAGGTAATAACTTTAATCTGCTCGGTAAGGTAAGGAATATTGAGAGAAGAAAAACTATCCAGGGGGGTATCAACAAGATTTCTATTATCGTTAATTGTAACCAGGGAAAGAGCAGGGGTACCGGTTGAAAGAACAAGTTCCCCGTCCGTTTTTATTGGTTCCGGCATGAAAGAGGACCAATCCAAGCCCTTTTTGGGGCTAATACCGTTAATTAAAACCTCTTCCGGCAACCTTAAGTTTTTCTGAATTTCAGCAGCGTAATTGTTGAATTTCTTCCCAAAGGGGGCAAAGTAACGTTGGTAATAAAATTCTTCACTATTATGCCAGATTCCCAATTCTTTACTTTTACTGGAGAGGTCCAAACCGATAAAAAGTTTTATCTTGATTGGCTCGATAACCTTTTCCTTGAATGGTGCGATATTTCTGCTGTGTCTCTGGAGAAAGGCGTCAATTCCCTTGCGTCCGATAAAATGAGTTGAAGTAGCAAGAAAAAGAACTGTTCTTTTGGGGGGATTTTTTCCGAAGTATCTTGCCAACTCCAAAAGAGCCGTAATTCCACAGGCATTCTCTGCTCCGGGAGATAAGGAAGGCACTACCGAGATGCTGTCGTAGTAACTTTCCAGGACAATGATTTCTTCCTTCAACTCGCTGTCAGTTCCCTTTAGCCAACCCAGGATGTTTGTGCCGGGTACCTTTTCCCACTCCATTTTTGCTTTTAGATTTACCTTAAGAGAAAATTTTTTGAGTTGTTTCAGGAGTTCTTCGGCATCTGCCTTTTTTATCCAGAAGCGGGGAAGGTTCAAGGGAACCTTCAGAAATTTCTTCTCTGCCTGGTTTCTGCCAGTAGAGGAGGGCTCGATAAAGATAATTGCTTTTGCTCCCAGACCGGCAATCTCAACCCAGTTACTTCCGGAATTGAAGTTAAGGAGTATAATATTTCCTTCTATTTCCTTTCCCTTAAGTTCCGAGAGATTTCCTTTCCCTCCGTAGATGAGATTACCTTCTATTCCTGCTTCGGGAACGGTTGAACTACGCACTAAATTTGGCCAGAGAGAGTAAATTTCTATTTTCTTATTTTTGCCGAGGATTGATAGAGAAGCGCCCTTGTCCACCGGAACGGTTACGGAAAATTTTTCTTCCTTTATTTTGTCAAGACCTGCCTCTTTAAATTTTTCTAAAATATAGGAAGTGGCTTCACTACTTCCGGGGTAACCGGGTATTCTTGATTTTAAGGAGGTGAGATGCTTAACCGTCTCTGCGACTCTCTCCTCAGAGGTGAAATTGGCAATTTTTTTATCTTGAGTGCGAGCAGGGAGAAGGTTTGAAGAAAGGAATAAAATCAAAACAGATAAAAATAATCTCTTCATTTATTTTTTAGTTTTCTCCAGGCGGGGATAGATCTAGGATTAATATTAACTTCTTTGATATATTCCTGCTTTGCCTCTTTTTTTAACCCCATCCTTTCGTAGATTACTCCCCGGAGATAATGGACATTTGCGTAATTCGGCTCAAGTATTTCTACATAATTTAGATTTTTCAAAGCCATTTTGTTCTTTCCCAGTTGAAAAAAACAGAGCCCCAAATTATAGGAAAGAATAACATCTTTAGAATTAATTTTCAAGCCCTGCCGAAAAGCTTTAATAGCATTTTGATAATCACCTTTTGCTAAATAAGCAATGCCAATCTTGTTATAGACCTTTTCCGGAGATGAGGTGAATGTTGAAGATTTCTGCCAACTTTTTATTGCTTCCTCGATACGTGATTCCTGGAATAGTTGGTTACCCTCCTCTTCATATTTCTTAAAATTGAGCGCAGAGGCGGTATGTGAGTTCCGGTAGCAAAGAAAAAAAATTCCTAACCCGATAACGGCGAGACAAAAGAAAATTCTCTTTGCCAAATCTGTCATTTTTTCATCACTTTATTTAATACTTTCCATCTCCTGATTAAAATCCCTACCAAAAGAAAGAGAAAAAAGTAACTGATACCTTTATAGAATTTTCCTGTCACCCCTAAAATAAAAGGCCAGAGCGAAATAATTGCCAGGAAAATAATGATTGTTTCTATGATCTCAATCGGCTTCATATTTCTCATTATATTCTAATTTTTGATTATTTGCAATTTTTAAAAATATAGAATAAAATATATCAAATGGCTGAAGAAGAAAAAATTAAACGACAGGTTGTTCTCTCGCATAAAGACGCTTTTAAAATTAGTTTAAGAAACATCAGAATCAGATTTGGTCGTTCTATTATTGTTACGGCAAGTATTGCTCTGGGTGTTGCTTTTTTGTCTTCTGTTCTGGTAAGTAATCTTATTTCCAACGCTCTTATGGAAAGGGGGCCCGACGAAATCAGAGTAGTGCTTCAGGCGGTTGAGGAAGGCAGCCATAGCCGGCAGATATGGTTAGTGACACTTTCTTTAATTGTCTGTGTTGTCGGCATTACCAATTCGATGTTGATGTCGGTTACCGAAAGATGCAAAGAAATTGGGACGATGAAATGCCTTGGTGCCTTGAATAGATTTATCATTGAACTCTTTATTTTGGAGTCCTCTCTTCAAGGTGTTATCGGCTCTCTCGCCGGGGTATTTATCGGGACGCTCGGGATTGTTATTCTTAATTTCCTGAAGCACGGAGGAATGATTTTTCGTTTCATCCCTTATCTTCCTTTATTGAAATATTCCTTTTTTGCGGTTCTTCTTGGTATTACTATTTCTGTAGTGGGGGCGGTCTATCCTGCCTATCTTTCATCAAGAATGGAACCGGCAGAAGCGATTAGAAGGGAGGTCTAACAAAATGCCAAGAGAGATGATTGTGAGGGTGATGGACTTGAAGAAGGTCTATTTTTTGGGTAAGGTTCGTTTGAATGTTCTTAAGGGAATTGAATTGGAGATTCTGCGGGGAGAGTATATCTCAATTATGGGACCTTCGGGA
>DAOVNU010000071.1 GCA_030630065.1 bacterium
AGGAGAAATCATTAAATTGGGGATGAAATTAAAGGTTCCCTATCATCTCACCTGGTCCTGCTATGCCGGGGGTGAAAAGCCCTGCCTTAAATGTGATTCCTGCAAATTCCGTCTTAAAGGATTTAAAGAGATGGGAATAAATGACCCTCTTCTAAATGGAAAAAGCAAAAATTTCTGAGGTTTTTTCCTCCGTTCAAGGAGAGGGAATATACATCGGCAGGAAGGAAATATTCGTTCGTTTCTCCGGTTGCAACCTCAACTGTGTTTTCTGTGATACTAATCATAAAAGAGGAAAATTCTATACTATTAAGGAACTGACGCAAAAGATTAATTGCCACACCGATATTTCCGGTGCGAAGTCAAAATGGTTAACCCTAACCGGGGGAGAGCCCTTGCTCTGGTCTGATTTTCTGGAGGAACTTCTCCCTCTTTTAAAGAAAGAATATAAAGTTACTTTAGAGACCAACGGAACGTTGCCGGCTAAATTTAAGAAAATAAAGAATTGGGTAGACCTTGTAGCATTGGATTTTAAGTTGCCCAGTTCAACTAAAGAAAAGAGTTTCTGGAAAGAGCATCAAAAATTTTTGAAAGTTGTTAAGAATAAAATTTTTGTTAAGGCGGTTATAACCGGGAGAACAGATTTGCAGGATGTAAAAAAAGCGGTAGCAATAATCTTTAAGATTAACCCGAAAATTCCTTTTATTTTACAGCCAGCCAGCGCTTACAAAAAATTCAGAGATGTTCCGCGAATAGAGAAAGTTTTACAATTTCAGGAAGAAGCGTTAAAATCTATTTCTGATGTAAGAATAATACCCCAGATTCACAAATTCCTGAGGTTAAAATGAAACTAAGCAAAGAATATAATGGATTACAAGAGGATGTAAGGAAGGCAAAGAAACCGCAAATAGAGGTCTGGGAAAATAAATATCCGGATAAAAAATATACTATTACCATTGAGATTTTTGAGTTCACCTGTCTTTGCCCGAATACCGGTCTTCCCGATTTTGCTACCATCATTATAAAATACATTCCGGACAAATACTGCGTGGAACTGAAATCTTTTAAATATTATCTTTTCTCCTACAGGAATGAGGGAATTTTTCACGAGCATTTTGTCAATAGAGTTCTGGATGATTTTATTGCCGCCTGCCGTCCCCGCTCGGCAAGTATCACCGGGGAATTCAACCCCCGCGGTGGTATCAAGACCACCGTCAGCCGAGAATATAAAATGGGGTCAGGTCTTGACATTTGACAAAATATTTACAGGTTTAACCCTACAGGATTTTGTCAAATGTCAAGACCTGACCCCTATATGTCTTTTTCCACGACAAAGGCGCGGGTGGGAAAATTGAGTAATTTGGCAACGGTAAGATTTCCAGCGGTGGCAAGAGTTTTGGTTTTTGCTCTTTCTGCCGGGAGAGAATGAATGCCTGCCTGAAAATGCATATGGGATAGAATTGTCGTTCCCGGGGGTCCATTGTAGACAACCATATATTCCGGGGCATTTAAGACAAATTCTACCATTACTCGTATCTCATTTTTATCAATAAACTGGTCAATATGTTTTTTATTCACGAGAACAATATGATGGTCGTAATAAGGATAGGGATTTGCCGAAATAATGTAGTTATTCCAGGGGTAATCTTCCCTTCCTTTCTCATAAGAGCAATAGGGGCATTTCTCTTCCCCCTTCTTTCTTTTCTCCACCCGGGAAAAACTGACAATTGATTTCCTTCTTCCGTTATATTGAACTTCAAGCAAGCCATCCTCATACGATTTGGTTTCTATTCCTTTGAGGCATTCCGCCCTGACAAATCCGTTCTTAATCCCTTTTTTCCAGAGTTCATCAACCTTTTCCTTTAAGAGAGGGAATTCTTGGTTAAAACTTTCTTCCCCATTCTTTATTCCTTGCTTATTCAGATAAGCGTAAACAAATTCAAGGTCTTCTTCGGAACTGCTCACGTAATCAAGTGCCTCCCGCACATTTTGTGCCTCGGAAAATTCAAAGACCTCTTTATCCACCGTCACGATTAAGCCAGCCATTTCCGAGGAACCAGGCTTAATGGTTTTGTCTTTGTCCTGAAAATGCTTAACGTAGTTGATGGGGAGTCGTGTCCAGCGGGGAAAAAGGAAGGCGCGTAATCGCTGGTTCCGATAGGCAACAATGACGTTGATAATCTTTGTTTTTTCGTTGCCTAAAAGCAACTCGACCAGGTTTCCTGCCGTCTCTATAAATCCCATAATAATAAATAATAGGGGTCAGGTCTCCACATTTGACAAAATCCTGTAGGGTTAAGCCTGTAAATATTTTGTCAAATGTGGAGACCTGACCCCATCATAGCATATTCATCGGGTCAACGTCAATAGAATAGGGAAATTTTATCTCCTTCAAACTTTTGGTTAAGAAAGAATTTAAACCCTCAATCTCCCTTAGTTTGAGAATCAGGTGGTAGCGGAAATAATTTTTAATCTTGCCGTGGGAGCAGGGGGCTGGTCCCAAAATCTCCATTCCCTTTTGTTTTTCCGAATTTAAGCGCTCAGAAAGGGTCTGGATGTTTTTCTTTACTTTGTCCTCTTTTCTTCCTTTTACTCGTATATTGACAAAATGGGTATAAGGAGGATATCCCAGTTCCTTACGCAAAGCCAGTTCCTTTTCGTAAAAAAGAGAGAAATTTCTCTCTTTTAAGGACTTAATGGCATAATGCTCCGGCAGATAGGTCTGGATAATGACCTCGCCGGGAATTTCTCCCCTGCCGGAGCGACCGGCTACCTGAAAAAGCAGTTGAAAGGTTCTTTCTGCCGCCCTGAAGTCGGCTAAATTCAAGGAGGTATCAGCATTAAGAACACCAATCAGGGTGACATTGGGAAAATGGTGTCCTTTGGCAAGTAATTGTGTTCCCAGAACTATTTTTATTTTTCCTTGAGCAAAATTGGTAAGAAGATTGCGTAAGGACTTCTCTTTTTTAATCGTATCGGCGTCCAATCTTTTAATCCCAATATCCGGAAATAGTTTTTTCAGTTCTCTTTCCACTCTTTCGGTCCCCAAACCGAGAAAACTGATTTTGCTTCCGCAAACCGGGCAATTAGAGGGTACCTTTTGATGAAAATTACAGTAGTGGCAGTAAAGGCCTTTTCTGGAACGATAGTAGGTGAGGGGCAAACTGCAGTGCTTACATTTTAAGATAAAACCACATTTTCGACAGAGTAATGTCGTATGGTATCCTTTGCGGTTCAGGAAAAGAATAATTTGCTCTCCTTTGAGCAATCTTTCTTCCATTAGGGAGCGCAACTCTTTAGAAAATATTGCGGGTTTTCCACCTCTATAGCGGTCACGCATATTGACCAGATGAATTTCCGGTAATGCTCTTTTTTCCACTCTTTCGGTAAGTTTGATTAATTTGTATTTTCCGGTTCTGGCATAATAATATGATTCCAGAGAAGGTGTAGCAGTTCCCAAAATAAGCAAGGACTGGGTGAATTCTGCACGTTTTCCCGCTACTTCCCGGGCGTGATACTTAGGTTCCCGGTCTTCCTTATAGGAGGTTTCAAATTCCTCATCAATGATGATTAATCCCAACCTGGAAAGGGGGGCAAAGACAGCGGAGCGTGGCCCAATCACAATGTCAATCTTTCCTTTTCTGATTTCCTGCCACCTGTTGTAACGTTCCCGGTTGCTTAATTGGGAATGAAGAATTGCCACCCGTTTGCCAAATCTTTTCTTTATCCAGAGAGAGGTCTGGGGAATAAGTGAGATTTCCGGAACCAAATAGATTGCCTGGCGGTTCTTCTCCAGGATGTAACCAATGGCACGCAGATAGACCTCGGTCTTTCCACTGGCGGTAACTCCTTCCAAAAGAATAGTTTCCTTCTTTCCACTTTCAATCAAGGAGCGAATTTCTGCAATTGCTTTATCCTGCTGTTCGGTAGGAGGCAAGAGCAGAATCTTCTCCATAATCAATTGCGGCGGGGGACTAAATGGGGTTACTTTGGAATGAAGGGCAGGAGAGGTAGCAAGAGTAATTGCCTGTCCCCAGGAGGACTGGTAATATTCAGCCATCCATTTGGTCAGGGAGAGGATTTCCGGAGTTAAAATCGTTTCTTCGTCCAATACCCTGAGAATATTCTTGTAGGTTATTTTTTTATTGCCTCTCTCTGCAATACCAACAATATAACCGATAATCTTTCTTTCTCTCCCGAAAGGAACAAAAACCCTTTTACCAATCTTTATATCCTTTTCAAAACCGGTAAAAGTATAGGAGAAGGTTTGTTTGATGGGCAGGTTAAGCGCAACTTCAGCGAGTTTCATATTTTTCTACCATTGCCTGGATATGTGCGGGGGTGGTGCCGCAGCAGCCACCGATAATTTTAGCCCCGGACTCGATAATGGCAGGGATTCTATCTGCAATGAAGGAAGGTTTTTCCTTAAAAATTGTTTTTCCATCTTTTAAAACTGGTCTGCCGGCATTCGGCTTGGCAATGAGAGGTTTTTGGGTAAATTTGTGAAATTCATTAATTACCTTAATTATCTCCTCAACCCCTTCACCGCAGTTAGAGCCGAGAACGTCGGCATGCTTTTCTAAGTGCTCGACAATCTCCTTGATTCTATCCCCCATCATTGTGCGGACTCCTCCAAAAAAACTCAAACTTGCAATCAAAGGTAATTCCGTATTTTCCTTTACCGCTCTTGCCGCAATCTCAATCTCTTGCAAAGAAGTAAAGGTTTCCAGGATAATAATCTCAACTCCGGCATTCGCGAGAATTGTTGCCTGCTCGGTAAAAACCTCATATATTTCTTCAGGAGATATTTTACCCAGGGGTTGAATCAATTCCCCGCTTGGTCCGATATCCCCGGCAAGATAACAATCGGGAAAATTCTCAATTGCTTTCTGCGCAATCTCTGCCCCGGCGCGATTTAACTCTTTTGCCTTTTTTTCTAATGATACCTTTCTTAATTTCAGCCGGTTTGCCCCGAAGGTATTGGTAAGGATGATTTCGGCTCCTGCTTTCAAATAGGATTGGTGGACAGAAAGAATTTCCTCCTGATGGCTGATATTCCATTCCTCTGGAGCAGCCCCGGGAGATAATCCTTTTTCCTG
>DAOVNU010000026.1 GCA_030630065.1 bacterium
AATCTGCTCACCGCAAACTTCTCCATATATTCGGACATATCAATCTGCACCAGGGCCTTTTCAGAGCCAAAGAGGAATTCTGACAATGCTTTTGCCAGTAACGTTTTACCCACACCGGTTGGACCTAAAAAGATAAATGAACCGATTGGTCGTTTAGGGTCTTTGAGACCGGCCCGGGACCTTCTGATTGCCCGGGAAAGTGCTATGATTGCTTCATCCTGCCCCACAACCGTCTTATGAATTTCCTGCTCCATTTCCAGAAGTCGCTTACTTTCCTCTTTCTGAAGTTGGACTACCGGGATACCGGTCCAATCGGATACAATACCGGCAATCTCTTCTTCTCCAACTTCGGTTTTTCCTTTTGGTCTGTTTTGCTGCCGCTTTTCCTTTGTCTCCTGAAACCTTCTCTTTAAGTCCCGTTCGTTATCCCGCAGTTTTGCTGCTTTTTCAAACGCCTGGCGGGAACTGGCTTCCTCCTTCTCGGCAGTTACTTTGGCAATTTGCTCCTGCATTTCTTTCAGGTCAGCGGGAAGGATGGAAAGATTAACTCTAACACGAGAGGCAGCTTCGTCAACCAGGTCAATTGCCTTATCCGGCAAGAATCTTCCGCTGATATAACGGTCGGAGAGTCGTGCAGCTGCCTCCAGGGCACTGTCAGTAATCTTGAGTTTGTGGTGGGTTTCATACTTTCCGCGTAGACCCTTTAAAATTTCAATCGTTTCTTCTACGGTAGGAGGGTTAACAATGATGGTCTGGAACCTTCTTTCTAATGCGGCGTCCTTCTCAATATATTTGCGGTATTCGTTAAGGGTAGTAGCGCCAACACACTGCATCTCACCCCGGGAAAGGGCGGGCTTAAAGATATTGGAGGCATCGATTGCCCCTTCTGCTCCACCAGCACCGACTAAGGTGTGGAGTTCATCAATAAAGATAATAATATTTTTGAAATTCATAATCTCATTCATTACCGCCTTAATCCTACTTTCAAACTCTCCGCGGTATTTTGTCCCGGCAACCATTGAGGTTAAATCCAGCATTATTACCCTTTTGTCCTTTAAGATTTCAGGGGCTTTTCCGGAAGCGATGGTTTGAGCAAAACCTTCCACGATGGCGGTCTTTCCCACTCCTGCCTCTCCTAAGAGAACAGGATTGTTCTTCTTTCTCCGACAGAGAATTTGAGTAACCCTTTCTATTTCCTTTTCTCTGCCAACGACCGGGTCAAGTTTTCCCTCTTTTGCCAATTTAGTCATGTCCGTTCCAAAAGCATCCAGAGCCGGCGTTTTTGTTCTCCTTGCTCCTTTCTTTGTTTTAGAAGGAAATTTTTCTCCCCCTAAAAGTTGTACAATTATTTTTCTCGTTTTTTCCAGAGTTACCCCTAATCTGGTAAGGACCTGGGCTGCAATGCCATCCTTTTCTCTAATTAAACCCAAAAGTAAGTGTTCGGTTCCAATGTAGTTGTGCGCCATCCCTCTTGCCTCTTCAATCGCAAGTTCTAAAACTTTCTTGCTCTGGCTGCTCAAAGGAATGTCCCCAATTACTAAAACCGGAGCGCCAACGCTGATTAGTTTTTCTATCTCCAGTTTGATTTGTTCCAAATTCAGACCCATCATCTCCAGAGCAGCCGCAGCTACTCCCTGACCTTCACGAACAAGAGCAAGCAGCAGATGCTCGGTTTGAATGCGACTCTGACCCAGATGCACTGCCTGCTCCTTGGCAAGGTCAAGAACCTTTTTTACCCGATTAGTAAATCTCTCAAACATTTTTACCTCTTTTCAACCTGTCCCTCACTAACTTTGCTCTGGCGCGGTCCCTTTCCTGAGGAGATAAACTCTTGCCTATAATCTTCTGGATATGAGCCGGAAGAGTGAGAACGTCAAGTTCATTAATCAAGTCCATTTCAAGGTTAATGATTGACAACTCAATACCCAATCTTAGAGTGGATAATAGCGATATTGACTCCTGACTGGTTAAAAACCGTGAGTTCTGCAGGATTCCGTAAGCTCGCCAAACCTTATTTTCCACAGAGTTTTTCTCCCGGGAAAGAAGATTTTTACGCGCCGTTTCTTCATAACCAATCAGTTGCGTCATTAAACTCTCCATATGGGCAACAATCTCTTCCTCGCCTTTCCCTAATGTTGCTCCGTTGGAGATTTGAAAGGCGTTGCCCTTTGCTTCACTTCCCTCTCCGTAAAACCCGCGGACCACAATTCCCAATTTAGTGAGAGCCGGAAGAACCTTATGAATCTCTCTGGTGATGGCAAGGCCGGGAAGATGGACCATTACCGAGGCGCGCATCCCTGTACCCAGATTAGTGGGACAGGCGGTAAGATAACCCCAATCCGCATCAAAGGCAAAACCGATTGCTTCATTTAACGCCTCATCCAGTTGATTAATCAGCAACCAGCAGTCCCTCAATTGTAAGCCGGATTCCAATACCTGTATTCGTAAATGGTCCTCTTCATTAACCATAATACTGATAACCTCTCCCTCACCGATAATGAGAAATCTTCCTTCTTTCCTTTCATATTCAGGACTGATAAGATGCCTTTCCACTAAAAAATCCCGGTCTAAACTGTTGAGGTTTTCCATCTCTACTAAAATTCCATTTTTGAAATGAGAATCCTTTTTCAGAACAGGACGAATTCTCTGAGCAATTTTGAGCAGGTCTTTCTTTTTTGCCCAGTGAGGGAAGGAAAGATTTTCTAAGTTTCTGGCCAGACGGATGCGGGAACTGAGCACAAGTTTACTCTTCGGACCTTTGTTTTTTAACCAGTTGCTTGTTTTAGTGACCAGATCATCCAATTCCATTACTTTGCTTTTTCTATTTCCTTAATCTTGTCCCGCAGTTTTGCGGCTGTCTCAAATTCTTCTCTGGCTACCGCATCTTTCAATTTTTCTCGTAGGAGTTGAACATCAGAACTTTTTTCTCTTTTCTCTTTTTTCCTTCTCCCGGGGAATTTACCAACGTGTTTACTGGTTCCATGTATTTTTTTTAGGAGCGGCTCAAGCATTTTGTGAAAAGATGAATAACATTGGCTACAACCCAGAAGGCCTATGTTCTTGAAGTTGGAATAAGTAAATCCACAATTTTTGCAGATTAATTCTGTTTCTAAAGGGGATATCTGCTCTGGCTCTACAAGACCCCCTAAGAGGTCAGGGAGAGAGAAGGCAGCGGGTAGGGTAAACCCCCTCTTTTTAGCGCATAGTTCACAGAGATGCAATTCTGTAGTCACTCCGTTGATAATTTCGGTATAGTGGAAAGTGGCTTCCCGTTTTCCGCATTCATCACAGAGCATATTCTTTCCCTTCCTGATTTACTAATTCCTTGAAGCCAAGCATTAATCTTTTGGTAAAAGGACCAACCTTCCCATCCTTAATGCTCCTTCCGTCAAGTTCGGTTACGGGGATAATTTCCGCCGCCGTTCCGGTGAGAAAAATTTCATCGCTGTTGTAAAGGTCGTAACGAGTGAGGAGGGGCTCAAGACAGTTGATTTTGAAAGATTGCGCCAAGTCAATAACAACGTTCCGGGTAATTCCTTCCAGGGTGCCGACTGAGATTGGGGGGGTGAGAAGAGTTCCATTTTTAACCATAAAGATGTTGTCTCCCGAACATTCTACCACATAGCCATCCCTATTGAGCATCAGCGCTTCCAGGGCACCAGAATTTGTTGCCTCGATCTTTGCGAGAATATTATTGAGATAATTTAAGGATTTAATCGCGGGATTTAAGGATTCAATGTCACTGCGTCTTGTGGGAACGGTTACCAATCTTAAACCCTTTCCGTATAATTCCCGGGGATAAAATTGAATTTTACTGGCGATAATAAAGATTGTAGGAGAAGGACATTTGACAGGGTCCAGCCCTAAATCTCCGACTCCTCTGGTTGTTACTACGCGGATATAGGCATCCTTAAGATTATTGGCGCGCAGGGTTTTGATGATTGCCTCTTCCAATTCCTTCAAAGATAAAGAAATCTTAAGCATAATGGCTCTGGCGCTTTTGTAAAACCTTTCCAGATGCTCATCTAATTTGAAAATCCTGCTGTTGTAACTGCGAATACCCTCAAAAACACCATCGCCGTATAAAAGTCCATGGTCAAAAACGGAAACTTTCGCTTCTTCCTCGGGAACAATTTTCCCATTCAGCCAGATTTTCATATTTTTTTATTATTATAATACATTTGTCCGAATCTTGCAACTTTTAACTCTTAACTATTCTCCCCTCCCTGAGAGTAAGCGCTCTGGTTGCTATTTTGGCGATTCTCTCGTTGTGGGTGGCAAGAAGAAAGGTCTGGCGATTTTCCTGATTCAGTCGGCAGATAGATTTTAGAAAAAAATCGCTTGCTTCTTTATCCAGGTTTCCGGTGGGTTCATCGGCAAAAATGATTTCAGGATTGTTAATGAGTGCGCGGGCGATGGCCGCACGTTGTTGTTCTCCACCGGAGAGCTGCGCGGGACGAAAATTCATTCTCTCGGAAAGACCAAATTCAGTGAGCAAACTCCTTGCTCTTCCCTCAAAAATTTTCATATTTCCTCTTCCCCTAATGAAAGAAGGTAAACTCACATTCTCTAAAATAGTGAATTCGGGGAGGAGATGGTAAAATTGAAAGATGAAACCAAACTTTTCGTTACGGAGTTTAGACAGTTTCTCGTCCGAAAGGCAGGAGATGTCTGCTTTATCCAACAGTATCTTCCCTTCGGTTGGTCTATCCAAACCTCCGAGGAGATGCAGGAGAGTGCTTTTCCCTGAACCCGAGGGACCGAAGATAACTACAATCTCGCCGCGCTTCAGGGAAAGATTAACTCCCGAAAGAGCAACTACCCCTTTTTCTCCCTCCTGATAAACCTTCTTCAAATTTTCCGCAATAAGATAATCTTCCATTATTTTTTTTAACCACTCATTCGTATCGTAAAGCTTCGGTTGGTTCTAATTTTCCTGCCTTCCAGGCCGGGTAGAGAGTTGCCAGAAATGTGATAACCAGAACTGTAGCGCTGATTGTGATCAGGTCGCTTCCCTGCACCTTGATCGGCAGGTAAGAAAGGTCATAGACAAATGCCGGCAGTTTGATGAATTGATATTTTTCCAGAAGGAAGGCAAGGAAAAGCCCGAGCCCCATGCCAAAAACAAGCCCTGTTACTCCGATCAACATTCCTTTGAGAATAAAAATCATCCTGATTCCCTTTTTAGTTACCCCTAAAGATTTAAGGATACCAATATCCTTAACCTTTCTATAAACCATTGTCATCAAGGAACTGGCAATGTTAAAGGCGGCTACTAAACTGATTAAGGCAAGGATAATGCTCATTGCTCGTTTCTCAAGAGCAATGGCGGCAAAGAGAATCTTGTTTTCTCTGAGCCAACTTCTTACAATGTAATTCTTGCCTAAAGAATGTGCGAGAGATTGCGCCGACCTTTCTGACTTTAGAAGATTTCGGGTTTTAACCCCGATTCCGGTAGCCATTCCAGGAAGAGCGAATTCTTCCTGGGCCTTGTTCAAATTAATAAAACTATAAGCGCTGTCGGTTGCGTAAAGCCCGGATTCGAAAAAACCGCTTACGATAAAATCACTTCCTTTTCCCGAGAGTCCGCTGATTAAGCGGAGCTTTTCTCCTTTTTTTACGCCTAAACTTCGGGCAAGTTCCTTACCCAGAATTATCTTATTTCCGGAAAGGTCCAACTCTTTTTTCTTGAGCCAATCTTTAACATTGGTAACTGCAATTTCTCTTTCCAGGTCAATTCCTTTTACTATTCCACCGGAGATGCCGTTTCCAGATTGGAAGAGCGCCTGGGTTTCGATAAATGGGGAAATGCCCACAATCTCCTTGCCCAGACAGTTTTTCGTTCTTTCAATTACTCTTTCATAATTGGTTATCGGTCCTCTCTGAGAGATGGTGATGGAGGCAAAAGAGCCGGCAATCTTTTCCTTAAGGGATGAACTGAATCCGCTCATCACTCCGAGCACCAGAATCAGGGCGGCAACTCCAATAGCAATACCCAGGATTGAAGTTAGGATAGAGAAATGGACAAAAGCTTCCCTGCTTTTCCTTCTTAAATAACGTGTTGCAATAAATAACCGGTAATCCATAGTTTTGGGGGTCAGGTCTCCACATTTGACAAACGTAGTAGACGAGCTTGCTCGTCGGTCAACCAAGGTTGACTACTACATATAAATATTTTGTCAAATGTTGAGACCTGACCCCTTCACAAGGCCGAGGAGACGATAACAGAGTTTTGCAACTAAGAAATCAGGAGCCCTATTTGTCTGATTCGGAGAAAGTTCAACTAAATCAAAACCGATAATTTGATGGGTTGAAGCCAAATCAAAAAGTAAACTAGTTACATCATACCAGGAGAGACCGCCGGGCTCGGGTGTCCCTACCGCGGGCATAATTCCGGGGTCAAAACAGTCAAGGTCAATGGAAAGATAAATTTTTTTGGTTAGCAGAGAGGAAATTACCCCTTTTTGCCATTTGCTCCTTTTGGCAATCTCTCCGGCAGAGAAGATTTTTAGATTTTTCTTTTTGGCAAGTTCCGCTTCTTCTCTGGAAAAACTCCTGGTTCCTACCCATACCACAGGAATTTTTTCTTCGCAGATTCTCCGCATAACGGTTGAGTGATTAAATTTTGTTCCTTCATACTTATTCCTCAAGTCAAGGTGGGCATCAAGGGAAAGAACGGAAAAATCCCGATAGAATTTTTTGAATGCCTTTACGACTCCTAAGGTAATGGTGTGTTCCCCACCAAGGGTAATCAGGAACTTCTTATCGGAGAGGATTTTAGCTGCCGTTTTTTCTATTTCCTTAATCATTACTTTAGGACTTTCAAGGTTTGGTCTCATTTCCGGTCGAGTATTGATTCCGATTTTATAGACCTTGGTTTTCAGTTCCTCATCATAGAGTTCTAAAAATCTTGAGGCAGAAATAATTGCTTCCGGACCAAATCTTGTTCCTGGCTGGTATGAGGTGGTTGCATCGTAAGCGATGGGGAGAATCACAAATTTTGCTTTTTTGTAATTAGAATATTTATCCTCTAAACCCAAAAAATTAAAAGGAAGATTCTCCATAATGTAATTTGTTGTATGGAATTCCAAAGTTGTAGTGGCAGAGTTTACTCTGCTTTGTTCTAGATTCTTACGAGACAAGGATGGCTACCGCTACTACCGTGGTCCAATATCCATTTTTATCCCCAATGGCTGATTGGGTAACGTTTCTTGTCTTTACGATTTGACCGCTCATCTTCCATAGTTCCTTCTTTTCGTCGTAACTGGAGTCAGGGTCAAACTCTATGCCTAAAATTGTTGCCAACATCTGGGCCGCCAAATCTTCGGCATAATCCCCTGCTTTTCCCTCCGTTTGCCCGAAACTTTCATGCTCGGAAAGATAACCATATTGATTGGGGTCGGACGGAATAGCGACCCCTACGGAAGCCGTAATGAGCCGATGCGGTTCATTAGTTGAATTTTTGCTGAGGATACAATGGATAATCTCACCGGGGGAAAGCAAAGAGAATCCCTCCTTTATGGAAATAAGTTTTGCGCCCGGAGGAAAGATGCTGGAAACCTGAACAAGATTATACTTGGCAATTCCGGCATTCCGTAAAGCCCGCTCAAAACTGGTTAATTTTTCACGGTCTTTGCCCACTCCTTTTGTCAAAAAAATCTTTCCCGGTAGAATCAT
>DAOVNU010000197.1 GCA_030630065.1 bacterium
AAAGAGGCAAAGATTGAGTTGGTAACGGTAAAGAGATGACTGGAATTTCTTCGCTCGGGCTTACCTGTTTAGTGGTTTCATTATTTCTTTCCGGCTGTGCGGAAAGGAGTTTTCGCAAATCCGCTTTTCTTCTGGGAACAGAGGTGGAAATCACCATCTCTGAAAAAAATGCAAAAAAGGCAGAAAGAGTAATTGAACTTGCCTTAAAAAAGATAAGGGATGAAGAGAAAAATTTAAGTTATTATCTGTCGTCAAGTGAAGTCGCCAAAATAAATCAAAATGCGGGGAAAAGATGGGTGGAAGTATCTCCGGAACTTTTCTCGCTCATTAAAATTTCCCTTGCCTATAGTCGGTTGACGGATGGGGCATTTGACATTGCATTTTCTTGCGGTGGTTACAAGAAAATCATTCTTGACGCGAAGAGAAGAAGCGTAAGGTTTAGCCAAAAGGGAATGACTTTGAACCTCGGAGGTATTGCCAAAGGATACATTGTCGATGAGACCGTCAAACTTCTGCAAAAAGAGGGGATAAAAGGAGGCATGATTAATGCCGGAGGCGACATCAGGGTTTTTGGACAGAAGAGTTATCGGATTGCTATTAGAAACCCATTTAAAAAAAATGTCATTGCGAGGAGTCCGCCTGAAGCGGACGACGTGGCAATCTCTGGGGTAATAACCGTAAAGAACAAAGCGATTTGCACCTCTGGCGTTTATGAAAGACCTGGCCACATCCTCAATCCCAGAACAGGGAAGCCCATTTCTAATTCGTCGTTGCAGAGTGCAACCGTTCTTGCCCCTGATACAATTACTGCAGATGCCCTTGCCACCGCAGTTATGGTTATGGGAAGGAAAAAAGGAGAGAAATTATTACAAAAACTAAATTTTTCCTATTTCCTGATAGACGTAGAAGGAAAAACCTTTTCTTCAAATGCTCTGGAAAATAAAAGAGATTAATCAGGATTTAGAAACTTACTTGAGCAAAGAACTGGGGGTTTCAAGAATTCTCTCCCGGCTCCTGATTAACCGGGGGATAACCACCAAAAATAAAGCCGAAAAATTTCTTCACCCCTCCCCGGATAATTTAATTAACCCTTTCCTCCTTCCGGGAATAAAAAAAGCGGTGGAACGTATTAGAAAAGCAAAAGAAAAAAAAGAGAAAATCCTTGTCTATGGCGACTACGACGTTGATGGCATCACCTCTGTCTCCCTTTGCCTCATTGTACTCAAAGAGATGGGGTTGAATGTAGATTTTCATATTCCTGAGCGGCTAACCAAGGGCTACGGTCTTAACCAGGAAGCACTGAAATTGGCGCAGGCACAAAACGTGAATTTAATCATTACCGTTGATTGCGGCATTACCAATAGTGAAGAGATTCTTTTCGCTAAAAATCTGGGAATTGATGTCATTGTTACCGACCATCATCTTCCTGAGGAGGGAAAGAAACCGGAGGCGATGGTTACTATTGACCCGATGCTCGGTGAATGCCCGGAGGAATTAAAATATTTAGCCGGTGTTGGCGTCGCCTATAAACTGATGCTTGCCTTAACAAATGATAATTTAAATCAACACCTTGACCTTGTTGCTCTGGGTACAATCGCTGATTTAGTACCTTTAACAGGGGAAAACAGAATTTTCGTAAAAGAGGGCTTAAAAAAAATTAAGGAATCAAAGAAGGAGGGAATAAAAGCATTAGTCAAGGTTTCAGGATTGATGAATA
>DAOVNU010000142.1 GCA_030630065.1 bacterium
CTACCATCTTCAGCATCTCTGCCACTCTCAGTAAAATTTCTTTCTCCTTTAATGGCGTATGCTCCCTGAGATAAAAGGCAATGTTTTCTCCTACCGAGAGAGAATCAAAAAGGGCATTACTCTGGAAGACAACGCCAAACCTCTTACGGAATTTATTTAATTATCCTTCTCCAAGGTCAGTAATATTAGTGCCGCCAATTGAGACGTTCCGTTCGTCAGGCTCTATCAAGCCAGGGATTGTTTTTAAAAGCACACTCTTACCACATCCGGTAGGACCAATAACCACCAAACTTTCCCCCTTTTCAACCGCTAAATTCAAGTGGTCCAAAACCTTCTTTTCTTCAAATGAGACAACAAGTTCTTTTATCTCAATCATAAGAAATAGAACAAAGCATTAATGATGAGGTCAGCCACAATCACCAAAAGAAACGAGAAAGCCACTGAAAGGGTTGTTGCCTTTCCTACACCCTCTGCCCCTCCACTGGTCTCAAAACCCTGACGAGAAGCCGCGATCACAATAATAAGGCCAAAAACAAAGGCCTTAAGTAGTCCGATTAAAATGTCCTTGAAAACAAGAAACTTGAATGACTGATAAAGATACATAGTTGAATTTATTCTCATGCCATAGACAGCAATGAACCAACCCCCGAAAATGGAAAGGAAAATAGCCATAAGAGTGAGCACCGGCACCATAATAATCGCGGCAATAAGCCGTGGTTTTACCAAATAACTCACGGGACTTACGGCAAGAGAGCGGAGAGCATCGATTTGCTCGGTAACCTGCATCGTCCCAATTTCCGCACTGATTGCCGCTCCCACCCTGCTGGCAATAATTAAGGCAACAAAGATTGGGGATAACTCCCGAACTGCAGACAAACTGACCAAACTGCCCACATAGGCCTGTGCACCTACCCTCCGCAGAGCATCAGCCGATTGCATTGCCAAAATCATCCCTAAAAATACCGAGATAACAGCAACCATCGGGAAGGAGTTGATTCCAAATTCATCCATCTGCCTGAGGATTTCTCTTCCCCTGAATCTCGAATTAAAAAAAGAGCCAACCGTTCTAAATGAAAGAAGTCCCAGGGAACCAAAATAGGAAAAGATACCCAATCCATTTCTACCAAGATTCTCTAAAAACTTAGCCATCTCTTTCATTCCTGTCGTGGAGACCAGGGCTCAAATCTTGTCCACTCTTTAATAAAGGTAAGGTTAAACTCCCCGGTGGGACCATTGCGTTGCTTGGCAATAATCAATTTAGTGGGTTCACCCTTTTTCCCTTCCTCAAAATTTCCCCCGGGGACTACCCCAGTATCTTTGTCGTGCCGATAGAGGAGAAGAACCAAATCGGCATCCTGTTCCATTGCTCCGCTTTCCCGTAAATCGGAGAGCCGCGGACGTCCGTGCTCATGTTCCTCCGCTGCCCGCCTTAATTGCGAAAGAGCCATAACAGGAATCCCCAGTTCTTTAGCCAGAGCTTTAAGGGAAGCAGAAATCTCAGTAATCTCCTGTTGTCGGTTCTCAATTCGCGCTCTGGTGCGCATCAACTGCAGATAATCAACAATTACCAGTTTAATTCCTTCCTTTGCTACCAATCGCCTTGCCCTTGCCCTGATTTCCAAAACGGAAAGAGCGGGAGAATCGTCAATGAAAATTGGCGCTTCCTGCAATCTACCTGCGGCGCTCGTTAGTTTGGGCCAATCTTCTTTGTCGGAAAAACCTGTTCTTAAATTCAGGAGATTTATCTTTGCTTCGGTGCAAAGCATCCTCTGGACCAACTGCTCCCTGGACATTTCCAAACTAAAAAAAACCACAGGAACTTTCTTCTGAGCAGCAAGATAAACAGCGATATTAGATGCAAGAGAAGTTTTACCGACCGAGGGGCGTGAGGCAATAATCGTAAATTCTGACGGTTGAAGTCCTGAAGTTCGCATGTCCAGATCGTGGAAGCCGGTAGGCAATCCCGTGATGTAGCCCTTGCGGTCGACTGCTTCCCCAATTGTTTCGATTGTCTGATGAACCAGTTCCCTGAAGGGGCTAATTTCTCCTTTTCCTTTACGATATCCTCCCACATCAAAGATAAGTTTTTCCGCCTCATCCAGGGTTTTGTCCACATCATCGCTTTCCCAAACCTCATTGATAATTTTATTACTTTTCTCGATGAGACAGCGTAGGATAAACTTATCCCTTACAATCTTAATGTACTGTTCTATATTTGCTGCCGAGGGAACGGCATCGATAAGTTTTGTGAGATAACTGGAACCACCGATATCCTCCAAAATATGGTCTGCTTTCAGCCGATTTGTCAGGGTAACAAGGTCACAAAACTCATTTTTCTCGAAAAGGTCAACAATTGCCTTAAAGATTTTACGATGGCTTTCCTTATAAAAATTTTCGGGAACAATCTCCTCAATCGCCTTATTTCTTGCCTCCTCCTCCAAAAGCATAGAGCCAAGAAGTGCTTGCTCAGCATCAATGCTGGCTGGTGGACTTTTCTCTATCTCTCCCACATGAGAAACAGTCCTTCTCTTTGCCATCTCACCTCTCCTTCACTACCCAAACCTTCAATTCGCTCTCTATTCCGGAAGCTAACCTCAAAGGAACTTTGTAGACCCCCAGTTTCTTTATTGGTTCAGAGAGAAGAACGGACTGTTTTTCCAATTTAATTTTCTGCTCCTGGAAAAGAGC
>DAOVNU010000150.1 GCA_030630065.1 bacterium
CGGGACGAAGTTCTTCCACAATTTCGTTGTCTTTATGCTTTTTAGAATCAACCGTCTCTACAACTTCATGGCAGAGAGGGTCAAAGGGTTCGCCAATTACCTTTTGTCGTTCTAAGCCCTCGGATGTTAGAACCGAGAAAAGATTTTTCTGAATTAAATTCAGTCCTTTCAACAAAGTTTTAGAGGCAACATTTTTCTCATCAGTAACTTTTTCCATCTCATCAAGAACGGACAAAAATTTTACAATAAATGCTTCCTGACCAAACCTTAAGAACCCTTGCATTTCCTTTTCCTGTCGCTTGCGGAAATTATCAAATTCAGCAGACAGACGCAGCAATTGTTCATAACGTTCCTTTGCCTTCTTTGCTTCTTCTCTTAACGTCTCTAAATTCTTGATTTTAATATGGACAACTTTTTCCTTTTTCTTCATCGTACGATTCTTATCCTTCTCAAGGGCCAATAGATAAACAAGGGTTTACCAATCAAATTTTTCTCTGGCACAAATCCCCAATAACGACTATCCTTGGAATTGATGCTATTATCTCCCAGGACATAATAGGAATCCTGAGGAATTTTGGCCGGAAATTCAGCCCCGTATAATCCGCTATTGTAGTAGTAACGGTCATTGATTAGAGAATTTTTCACCTGTTTACCATCGATGAAAATTTTCCCTTCTTTAATCCCTACTTCCTCCCCGGGAAGAGCGATTAATCTTTTAACAAAATCCTTGCGCAGATTAAGAGGATATTTAAAAATAACAATCTCGCCCCTTTCCGGCTCCCGGAACTTATAGACAAGTTTATTGGCCATCAATCTGTCCCCCACCTGCAGGGTAGGATACATCGAGGAACTGGGAATCCTAAACGCCTGGACAAAAAATGTCCTGATGAACATCGCCAGAATAAAAGCAATAACCAGC
Source organism: bacterium (assembly GCA_030630065.1). GTDB lineage: Bacteria > Ratteibacteria > UBA8468 > UBA8468 > UBA8468 > DAOVNU01. The sequence goes on from DAOVNU010000150.1 coordinate 920, forward strand.
GACTTCAAATTCTCAACAATAATCTTTTTTTTAACCATTTTCATGTTTTTAGCACGACCATAAATGCCTCCTGGGGGATTTCTACTGCACCGATACTCTTCATCCTCTTTTTGCCCATTTTTTGTTTTTCCCAGAGTTTCCTTTTGCGGGTAATGTCCCCCCCATAGCACTTTGCAGTGACAAGTTTCTTCTTGGGGACAATCTCCTCGCGGGCAATAATCTTATTGTTGACGGCGGCCTGGATTACAACCCGAAAGAGTTGTCGCGGGATTGCCTTTTTTAATTTCTTTAAAATGGCAATTGCTCTCTGCCGGGCATTTTCCCTGGGGACAATGACCGAAAGGGCATCGGTAACCTTTTCGTTAATCAGAACATCCAATTTTACCAGGTCGGATTTCCGGTAACCGATGAAGGAATAGTCCAGTGAGCCAAACCCATGCGTAATTGTTTTTAAGTGGTCATAGAAATCAAAGAAGATTTCGGAAAATGGTATTTCAAAATTAAGTAAAATTGTATCCTGGGAAAGATAGGAAAGTGATTTTTGTATTCCCCGACGGTTCAGGCACAATTGAATAAGGTCGCCAATATTCTCAGAGGGAGCAATAATCAATAAGGAAAGAAACGGCTCCTGAATCTCTTTAATCTCGGAAACTGAAGGAAGAAAGGCAGGGTTTTTTACCTCAATTATTTCTCCATTTTTTTTGATAACCCTTAATGTTACATAAGGGGTTGTTCTGACCAGAGAAAGACCATATTCCCTTTCCAATCTTTCTTGAATAATCTCCATATGGAAAAGACCGGAAAAACCGCAGCGGAAACCGCTGCCAAGGGACTGAGAAACCTCGGGCTGATAGGTGAAGGAAGAATCGTTAAGGGAGAGTTTGAGCAAACCATCGCGCAGATTTCCGTAATTCTCTTCGTCTGCCGGGTAGAAACTGCTATAGACAAAGGTTTTCCTTTGCGCAAAGGGAGTCAGAGGAACTTGTGAACCATTTTCAGCCGTTGTAATCGTATCACCGATGGTAATTCTCCTTAAGTCCTTAATATTTACGGAGAGATAGCCCACCTCTCCGGGGGAAAGTTTATCTATTTTCTCCAACTTTGGGGTAAAAACGCCTACCTCCTTTACCTCACCAACTAAATTTCCCCCCATAAACCTAACCTGCTCTCCTTGAGTTATTTGACCGTCCTTTACCCGGACATAAAGGTCTACCCCTTTGTAAGGATTGTGATGAGCATCAAAAATAAGCGCGCGCAAAGGAAAGTCCTCTCCTTCCGGAGGGGGAATCCTCTCAATAATCGCCTGCAAAATTTTTTCGATTCCAATCCCTTCTTTCGCTGAAGCAAGAATAATTTCCTCCTCGGTTATTTTAAGAAGGTTGGCGAACTGTTCTTTTGTTTTCTCGATCTGGGCGGTAGAAAGGTCAATTTTGTTAATCACCGGGATAATCACCAGACCAAGTTTTTGCGCAAACTTCAAATTGGTCAGGGTCTGTGCCTGAACTCCCTGGGAGGCATCAATCAGAAGAATTGCTC
>DAOVNU010000043.1 GCA_030630065.1 bacterium
CCAAACCAATCATCGGCAAAATAGATGTGACCGCTTAATTCTCCGGCAAGAGGAGATTTTTCCTGCCTTAACTTCTCCTCGATAAGAGAATGCCCTGTCTTCCACATTATGGGAATCCCGCCATTTTCTTTAATTGATTCGGCAAGTGATTGTGAACATTTAACATCAAAGATAATTCTGGAACCGGGTAGTTTTTGTAATACATCCCTAACAAGGATAATTAAAAGTTTATCGCCCCAGATTATCTCCCCTCGCTCATCAACAACCCCAATTCTATCCCCATCACCATCATAGGCGATTCCCAATTCCGCCTTTGTCTCTTTCACTCTTTTAATTAAATCGCTTAAATTTTCCGGGACAACAGGGTCAGGTGGATGATGCGGAAAATTACCGTCGGACTCACAATAGAGACAATCAAGTTTACAGCCCAAACTCTTTAATAAAACCGGAGCGAACGGACCGGCAATACCATTTCCCGCATCAATAACCAGAGAAATGGGTCTCTCCAGTTTAATTCTCTCTCTAATTGCCTTAAAGTACGCCTCAACAATATTTTTCTTTTCTAAGATTCCCTTCCCTTCTTTGAATAGTCCTTTCTCGGCAATTTTTCTTAAGTCCTGAATCTGCTTGCCGTAAATACTTTTCCTCTGCAACAGTAACTTAAAACCGTTGAATTGAGGAGGGTTGTGACTGGCGGTAATCATCACTCCGGCATTGGCTGTAAAATGATGATTAGCAAAATAAAAAATTGGTGTAGGAACTTTTCCAATATCTGTAACGTCGCACCCGGTGGAAAGAAGTCCATCCGTAACCAGGGAAGACAGATGCTCAGAACTAAGACGATTATCCCGGGCAACCACCACCTTTTTTTCTTGAGAAATTTTCTGCAGATAGGTGCCATAACCTTTAGCAATTGAGGATACCACGTCATCAGAAAGGTCTTTTTCCACAATGCCTCTAATGTCATACTCCCGAAAAATTTCGCGGTTTAATTTCACATTCTGATTATACCATTTTTTGACTTCATAAGAAATATCTGATAGAATAAAAACAATGTTATTTAGAGATTGCCACGGGACTTTGTCCCTCGCAACGACACAAAGGTGTCGTCTATGATTAAATAATAAAAAGGAGAAAAAATGCGGAACCCACTTCAATTTTTTTCTAATGATATCGGAATAGATTTAGGCACGTCAAACAGCATCGTCTACATGAGAGGAGTAGGAATTGTTCTTTCCGAGCCCTCAATTGTTGCTTTTAACACAGAGACAAAGGAGCTTCTGGCAGTAGGAACAGAGGCAAAAGAAATGCTGGGTAAAACCCCATCTAATATTACGGCGATGAAACCCATGCGCGATGGGGTGATTGCTGACTTTGAAGCTACCGAGATGATGCTACGTTATTTCATCAACAAGGTGCATACGCGACGACACCGCTTCATTCTTCCCCCCAGAATTGTGATTGCCATTCCCTCAGGCATCACCAACGTAGAGAAAAGAGCGGTCCAGGAGACAGCTACCAAAGCCGGGGCAAGAGCCGTCTATTTGGTGCAAGAACCAATGGCGGCTGCGATTGGAGCGGAATTACCGGTAGGTAAACCTGTGGGAAGTTTCATTATTGATATCGGTGGTGGAACCAGCGAAATTGCTATAATATCCCTGGGGGGTATTGTAGTGATGAAAAGTATCAGGATTGCCGGTAATGAGATTGATGAAGCAATCGTTGAATATTTGAGAAAAAAACATAATCTTTTAATCGGAGAGCGCACGGCTGAAGAGATTAAGATTAGTATTGGAAGTGCTGTCCCCTTGCAGAAAAATGAATTAAGCGCAGAAGTCCACGGAAGGGACTTAATAGAGGGCTTACCCAAAACAGTTACTCTGCATTCGGAGGAAATCAGAGAAGCAATTAAAGAGCCATTATCCATAATAGTTAATGAGGTTCACGCCGCATTAGAGGAAACACCGCCTGAATTATCCAGTGATTTGGCAAAACAAGGGTTGGTAATGACGGGTGGCGGTGCTCTATTGCGGGGTATGGATAAATTACTCTCCCGGGAGGTAAAGATTCCAACGCGGGTACCGGAAGACCCTCTCACAGCGGTAGTAAAAGGAACCGGCGAGATGCTGGAAGAAATTTCCTATCTCAAAAATTATCGTTTTTAGATAAAGAACAAAAATGTTGTGGAGGTATAGAAAAGAGATTTTACTTTCCTTCTTTCTCCTGTTAGCATCCTTCATTGGGATTAAATCCTCTAATTGCAAAATTCTCTGGGTGAAAGAAAACGAAACTTCTCGCCCCCAAAAAGAATTTTTCTCTCATAAGGGGATAGAACTGGAAAAAATCTTTATTAATGAACTATTATCCGAAAACAGGCGACTGTACGAAATTCTTGAATTAAAGGAAAAAAGTTCCTGTAGTTTCAGAAAAGTCGCCAGGGTAATCAGAATGGAGTCCGTAGGTTGGCCAACAGGCATCTTGCTTGACTCAGGCAGAGAACAGTCCATCAAAAAGGGAATGACTGTCCTTGACCAGAATGGCTCTTTGGTAGGAAGGGTGGCAAAAGTAAATGAAAGGACATCTCTGGTGATGACTCTTCTTCATCCGGGAAGTAAAGTCAGCGGTTTAATTCAACGCACAAGAGAAGTAGGAATTTTGTCCGGAGGTCATCCCGGTATTTTAGAATTAAACTACTTGCCAAAAGAAAGTGAAGCGAGAAGAGGGGATATTATGCTTACCTCAGGACTTTCCACCCTCTATCCCAAAGGACTCCCCATTGGCAGGGTGCTCAAAGTCAGAGAGGCAAATTCTTCCTTTTTTCTTAAGATAACGGTTAATCCTGCGGTCTCTTTCTCAAAATTGGAAGAGGTTTTAATTATTCAATGATTCGTGTAAAAAAAAACCCTCCTCACCTGCCCAATATTCTCCTCGCATTACTCCTTTCTTTTGTTCTTCAATGGGTGGGGACAAAATATCTACGCCTCAATAAGATTGCTCCCGATTTCATTCTGATTTTCATTATTTTCTTTAGTTTCCACAGCGGGGGAATATTTGCCCTTTCTCTCTCTTTCGGTGCAGGACTTTTGCAGAATATCCTCTATCACGGTCTTATCGGAACGAACAGTTTTTCATTCTGTTTAATTAGTTACCTGATTACTTTTTTGAAAAACAAATTGCAAATAAAGGAGGGGTTTTGGCCCCAGGTAATCTTTGTCTTTTTGGGAAGTTTCCTCTACGTCATTTTCTCGGCTATTTTCTACCGAACCCCCTGGGTTTTAGGTCTGCTCATTCCCAAAATTCTAATCTTCTCCATTTATAATTCTCTCCTCTTTACTCTGCTCTTTTGGGGATTAAAAAAAGGTATTTATGGGTAGAATAAAAGGAATCTCCCGGCTAATCTATTTCTCTTTTCTCCCTCTTTTCTGTGGACTCATCTACACCCAACTCTTTTGTTATCACCGCTATCAGAGGTTATCTAACTTCAATTCCATACGCATCATTGATTTAGGTATTCCCCGGGGAACAATCTTTGGCCGAAACGGTAGAGTTTTAGTTAAAGATAAACCCTGTTTTAATCTTTGTTTTGTCCCCTTTGACCTGAAAAATTCCGAAAAAGTTAGCAATATTTTAGCTCCAACCCTCAATATTTCTCAGGAGAAAATTAAATTCATCCTTGAAAAAAAATATTTTAATCCTTTTGAGCAACAGTTTCTTAAGAGAGACCTTAATAAAAAGGAAGTTGCTTTTGTGGAAGAAAAAGGCGAGCAACTCTCGGGTATCTTTGTTCAGGTGGGGCTAAAACGCGACTATAAATTAGGCAAAAAAGCAGGGCATCTTTTGGGCTATCTGGGAGAGGTAAGTCCCGGAGAGTTACAGGAGAAGAGGTTGAAGGAAGAAGTAATCAAAGGGGGAGACCTCTTAGGCAAAGAGGGAATAGAAAAGGTCTTTGACGCTCTTCTCAAAGGGAAAAGAGGAGGGATCCGGGTAGAGGTTGATGCACATGGCCACAAGGTAAAAATTTTAGGAAAGAAAGAATCTGCCCCGGGTAATAGTATCATTTTAACAATTGATTCTTACATTCAGGAATCTGTCGCAAAAAACCTTGGCAGATATCAGGGGAGCGTAGTGGTGATGGACCCCAGGAATGGGGAAATTCTTGCCCTGGTAAGTAAGCCCTCTTTTGACCCCGATGACATCGGTCCTTATCTTTCTCGTCCCGGAAATCCCTTTCTCAACCGCGCAATTAAGGGCTGTTATCCACCGGGTTCCATCTATAAGATTATTACCGAACTGGCTGCTCTGGAGAAGGGGATAATTACCCCAAGCGATAAACTGGAGTGTAGAGGTGTATTAGAAGTAAAGGAGGGAGAAATGACCCGGCTCTTTCATTGTTGGGTTGACAAGGAAATAGGCGAATATAAACAACACGGTTGGATTGATATTAATACCGCTTTACCCCAGTCCTGCAACATCTTCTTTGGTCAGGTCGGGTTAATGGTAGGAGCAAAGGACCTTCTCGCATATGGTAAGAAATTTGGCCTTGGTTCCCCTATGGGAATTGACCTGCCCGGAGAGAAATCAGGATACATCCCTCGCCCGCGTCTGTCAGGAGGTGCATTGAACCTTTCTATCGGTCAGGGAGCACTTCTGGTCACTCCAATTCAATTAGCTAACCTAATTGCTACAATTGCTAACGGAGGTAATATCTGGCAACCGGAGGTTGTAAAAGAGATTGTTGAGCCATCGGGAAATGAAATTCTTTCCTTTAGCCCGCATCTGCGGGGTTCGGTTTTTATCCCCAAAGAAAACCTTTTCACACTAAGAGAGGGTCTTTATAACGTCGTGGAGAGAGGCACCGGTAGAAACAGCAGGGTAGAAGGACTCGCGGTTTGCGGAAAGACAGGAACGGCCCAAATTGCCAAAGCAGAATTGGAACTGCCAACCCACGGGGCATTCGTCTGTTATGCGCCCAAAGAAAATCCTACCATCGCCCTTTGCGTCTTTCTTGACCGGGCAAGTTCAGCTGAGGCAGCAACAATTGCGGGAAGAATCTTAAAAGACATTTTCTTCCCCCCTGCGGAAGGAGATGACGAAAATGAAAAAGATTGATTGGTTATTACTTTTACTCACCATTTTTTTGGTCCTGATTGGAACCGCTCTCATTTATAGCGCAAGTTGCGGGATTAAGACCGAACTCTCCAACTTAGTCACACGACAAATAACCTGGATCATAATCGGCATTTTTCTTCTCCTTCTATTTATTAATTTTTCCTACCGTAACCTTGCGAAGATTAGTTATCCTCTTTACTTCCTCTCTTTTTTACTACTCCTTCTGGTCCTTTTTATCGGTAAAGGTCGGGCGGGGACTTCCCGCTGGCTAACCTTTGCCGGCTTTTACCTTCAGCCATCAGAATTCTCTAAACTAATCTTCATTCTTGTTGCCGCAAAATACCTTGCCGACATCGGGAAAAAAGTGAAGAGATTTTCCTTTCTGATACCCTATTTTCTGCTCACCGCCATCCCTTTTCTGCTCATCCTGAAACAACCAAATCTTGGGACAGCTCTGGTATTCCTCCCCATCTCCCTGGGTATATTATGGGTAGCGGGAATAAGAAAGAAACACCTGACTTCCCTTATTCTCTTAGGACTTTTCTCCTCTCCAGTTCTCTGGTTTACCGTTTTAAAGGACTACCAGAGAGCGAGATTACTTGTCTTTATTAATCCCAATGCTGACCCCCTGGGCAGCGGTTATAATATTATCCAGTCCAGGATTGCTATTGGTTCCGGGGGTCTCATCGGTAAAGGTTTCCTGCATGGGACGCAGAGTCACCTGGCTTTTTTACCCGAGTATCATACCGATTTTATCTTCTGCGTTTTAGCCGAGGAGTGGGGATTTATCGGAGGGATAGTTCTTCTTTTTCTTTACTTCCTTTTTCTAAGGGAATTAATAAAAATTGCGGTCGGTGCTTCCGAACCATTTGCAAGGTTGACAGCTACAGGGATTGCGGTGATGTTTGCCTTCCATATCTTTGTCAATATCGGGATGGCTTTAGGAATGCTGCCCGTAGCAGGACTGCCCTTACCTTTCTTAAGTTACGGGGGCTCCTCCCTTCTTACCTTCCTGATTGCGGTCGGCATTGCACTCAACATCAAAAAAAATGAAATGATGTTTTAATCTAAATTACTTGAAGAAAACCTTTGCCAGATTCCACCAGGAGTCATCAACCAACTTCAGTTTTGCTACCGCCTCTTTCAGATTGACGCTAACAATCTCATTGCCGTGTAAAGCAACCATCTGACCAAATTTTCTTTCCTGGACCAGTTCCGCGGCTTTCACCCCACATCGCGTAGCCAAAATCCGGTCAAAGACGGAAGGCACACCACCCCTTTGCATATGCCCGATGACGGAAACCCTTGTCTCCAGCCCGGTTTTTTCCTCAATAAGTTTGGATAAACTTTCCCCGATTTTTCTCTTCTTCAGAATCATATGGCCAAACTTATCCTTTTCTTCCTCCCCTACGTTCACCTCGGGAAGAACAACCCCCTCGGAGACAACAATCAGGGCATAGTTCTTCCGGGAATGGGACTTTTTAATTTGCTCCAACATTTTCTCAATCTCCGGCTCCCTCTCCGGGATAAGAATCCAGTCGGCTCCCGAGGCAATGCCGGTAAAAAGTGCTACCCAGCCGGCATGTCTGCCCATTACTTCAAGAATCATTACC
>DAOVNU010000210.1 GCA_030630065.1 bacterium
GGATTATCTCCAGGCGGCAAAGGTATTCCAATATCCCCGATACGCAACTTTGCTTTCTAAAGAATTGGCTCTTCGCTTTGAAAAGGAGGAGATAGATTTGGTAATTGGACCGGCGATTGGGGGGATTCTTCTTTCCTTTGAAATAGGCAGAATCCTAAGAGTAAAAACTATCTTTACCGAAAGGGAAAAAGGAAAGATGAGTTTGCGGCGGGGTTTTTCCATTCAAAAAGGGGAAAGATGTCTGGTGGTGGAAGATGTCATCACTACCGGTGCCTCCACTAAAGAGGTAATAAATTTAGTAAAAGACAATGACGCAAACGTAGTTGGTGTTGCTGCCATTGTGGAAAGAAGCAAGAAAGGAATAGATTTTAAAGCAAAAAAAGAAATTTTGTTGCGTATCCCCCTAATCACCTACCCGGAGAAGAATTGTCCTCTCTGCAAGAAAAAAATTCCTTTAACCAAACCGGGAAGTAGAAAGTAAAATGCAAAAGATGAGATTTCTGAGAGAGTCATATCAGAGTTTGGGAGAGATTAGCAGAAAAATACTGACAACTATTGTCTGGTGGCCAACCTTGGGACTTAATATTTTGTTTTTTACTCTTCTAACAATTATTCTGCCCGGGAAAGTGCGCAATGGTTTTGGACTTTGCCTTGCTACAGTAATTCTGCTTAAGGTTGCCGGAATAAGAGTGGATGTTAAAGGAACCGAACATATTCAGAGAGAACGACCGCAAATCTTCATCGCCAACCATCAAAGTTGGTTTGATTCCTTTGTTTTATGTGCGATTTTGAAGGTTCCCGTCACATTTATTTCAAAAAAAGAGATGTTCAGAGTCCCTGTTTATAATTATCTTATGAAACGCCTGCATTTCATTAGCGTCGACCGGGACCATCCGCGAGGGATACTAAAACAGCTTAGCGATATTTCTGCCCTATTTCATTCTGAAATTTCACTCATTATCTATCCTGAGGGGAGTCGCAGCAAGAGCGGTGAAGTTGGCGTATTCCGCAGAGGGGGATTATTCTTTGCCAGTTCGACCAATGTGCCTGTAGTTCCTGTTACCCTGATTGGCACCCGGGATATTATGCCTTATGGTCAATACTTGATTAAGTACGGAGGGCGGGTCAAGGTTATTATCTCCGAACCGGTGGATATCGGCAAAGCGGGCAAGGAAAGACAGCTTAAACTTACCGAGGAAATACGTCAGCAGATAATCAAAAATTTAGAAGAAAGTAAAAAACAGGTTTGAAAGTGTCAAATGTCAAGATTTGACCCTCTTTTTACCTTTTATAAAGCAAGCCCACCGCTTGCGATTAGTCCGCCGATAATAACCAGGGCCATCGGAGAACGCATCGCACCGGCAAAACCAAATCCTAAAGCAAGAGGAATCATCGCAATAATTGTGCTCAGGTTCGCGATCACAATCGGGCGTAACCTGGTTGGGCAGGCCTCCAGAATTGCCTCGTCCCGTCCCTTTCCCGAAGACCTGAGAACTTTAATATA
>DAOVNU010000166.1 GCA_030630065.1 bacterium
CTACTAAAAGTCCTGCTGCCGCCGCTACCAGAGCAACCGCAGTGGAAATATTAAAGGTATTGCTGTTATCCCCCCCGGTGCCGCAGGTATCAACAATAATTTTTTCTGTGAAATCAAGGTTGGTTGCTTTTTTGCGCATTACTTTAGCCGCTCCCGTAATCTCTTCTACCGTTTCTCCTTTCACCCTTAAAGCGGTAATAAAAGCAGCAATTTGGGATGGAGTTGCCTCGCCACTCATAATCTCATTCATTGCCTGAATAGATTCCTGTTCGCTCAAATTTTTTCCCTTAATCACTTTCCTAATCAATTCTTTAATCATATTTTTAAAAAGTTCTTTAATAATTTCTTTCCCTCTTTGGTCAGGATTGATTCGGGATGAAATTGAACGCCAAAGAGAGAAAAATCTCTATGTTCAATCCCCATTATCTCTCCCTTTTTCGTCCAGGCGGTAATCTTCAAAAAATTCGGAAAACTTTCTTTTTTAATAATCAGAGAATGGTATCTCGTCGCCTCAAAGGGATTCTTTAAACCCTGATAGATTCCCTTTCCATTATGGTAGATCAGAGAAATCTTGCCATGCATCAATCTTTCCGCAGAAACAATTTCCGCTCCAAAAGATAGACCGATACATTGATGCCCCAGACAAACTCCTAAGATGGGAATTTTCCCCGCAAATTTTTTAATGAGTTTATTAGAAACCCCGGCATTCTCAGGTCTCCCTGGACCAGGAGAAACAACGATTTGCCCCGGCTTTAACTCTTCAGCCCGGGAAAGAGAAATTTTATCATTTCTAAAAACTTTTACCCTCTCTCCCAATTCTCCTATGTATTGAACGAGATTATAGACAAAGGAATCATAATTATCAATCACCAAAACCATTATTTTAAAGTTCTCTCTCGGCTACTAAAATCGCTTCTATCAATGCTTTTGCCTTATTTTTTGTTTCCTCGTACTCTTTTTCCGGAATCGAATCGGCAACAATCCCTGCCCCGGCCTGCAGATAAGCAACACTATTTTTAATGACTAAAGTCCTGATGGTAATACAGGCATCAAGATTCCCCGAAAAAGAAAAATAACCTACCGCTCCCGCATAAGGACCGCGTCTGATTGGCTCCAGTTCTTCGATAATCTCCATTGCTCGCACCTTGGGCGCACCGGTCACAGTTCCCGCAGGAAAAGAACTTCTCAGAACATCAAATTGGTCCTTATCTTTCTTGACTTTCCCGTTTACGTTGGAAACAAGGTGCATCACATGTGAGTACCTTTCTACCTTCATTAACTCATTAACCTTTACCGAACCGTAGCGGCAAACTTTCCCGGCATCATTTCTTCCTAAATCAACCAGCATAATATGCTCCGCCTTTTCCTTCTCATCGGATAAAAGTTCTTTCTCCAAAAATCTATCTTCCTTCTCATCCTTCCCCCGGGGTCTGGTGCCCGCAATAGGTCTTATGGTAACTCTGCTTCCTTCCAGACGCACCAAAATTTCCGGGGAAGAACCAATAAGTTTCAAATCCTTAAATTTCAGGTAATACATATAGGGAGAGGGGTTGATGGAGCGCAAAGCACGGTAAAGGTTAAAGGGCTCGGTTCTAATCTCTGTCTGGAATCGCTGGGAAATTACCACCTGAATAACATCACCGGCTTTAATGTATTCTTTCGCTTTCTTGACCTTTTTGACAAAAGAGGATTTAGAAAGATTGGAGGAAAAAGAAACTTTCCGTCCTTTTGAAAGAGAAGATTGAGGGGAAAGATTGAGGGGTGATTTCAATTTAGCAATAATTTTATTGATCTTAGCCATCGCTCTTTGATAGGATTTTACAAGGTCTTCGCCATTAACGTAAGCATTGGAAATAATTTTTATTTTATGTTTAAGATGGTCAAAGACAACAAGAGTATCGGAAAAAATCAAATAGACGTCCGGTAGTTTTAAATCGTCGGAATTGAGCTCCGGGAGTTTTTCGAAAAAACGAACCAGGTCATAACTGAGATATCCTACCGCCCCCCCGGAAAATCTCGGAAGCCCGGGAACCTCTGCCATATCAAACCTTTTCATCAAAGATTTTAAAACATCAAGGGGCTCACCTTTGATTTTCCTGATTTTTCCTTTTTCTTTAATTTCAATGTTTTTCCTTCTACTCTTGAAAATGAGAAA
>DAOVNU010000093.1 GCA_030630065.1 bacterium
AATCGGCTCTTTTCAAATACTTCTCTATTGTCGCCTGGTTGGAATAAACAAATTTAACGTTTGCCGGCAAAACCTCTTTGAGATGATGCAAGCGTTCAACGTTGATATCCAGGAGAACCACGTCTGCCCCCATTCCCGCGGCAACAATAGCCGCATTTTCCCCCACTGCTCCTCCGCCAATAATCAGCACATTCCCGGGGGCAACACCGGGAACCCCTCCTAAAAGGACGCCCTTTCCTCCGAATGGTTTCTCCAGATATTTGGCTCCCTCCTGGGAAGCAAGCTTGCCGGCAATCTCACTCATCGGAAACAGAAGAGGCAGGGAACCATCATCCTTCTGCACCGTCTCATAAGCAAAAGCAATGATTTTGCTTTTAAGCATTGCCTCGGTTAATTTGCGCGAGGCGGCAAAATGAAAGAAGGTAAAAATAATTTGTCCTTCCCGGAGAAGAGAATACTCTTCTTCCTGCGGCTCCTTGACCTTTACAATCAATTTTGCTCTTCTAAAAACCTCCTCTGCATTATTCAAAATTTCCGCACTGGCATTCTGATAATCTTCATTCTTAATTCCACTACCCTCTCCGGCATTCTTCTCTACGAGAACCTGATGGCCCTTCTCAACCAATTCTTTTGCCGTAGAAGGCAAAAGTCCTACCCGATACTCATCCTGCTTAATTTCTTTAAGCGTTCCTATAATCATTTTCTCATCTCCTCCACGCACTCAATGACGCTATCCGCCATATATTTTAGTTGCTCCTCGGTTAAGGGATAGAGTGGAAGATGGGTGAACTTATGCAGGAAAACCTCCTCGGCATTGGGGCAAGTTTTTCTGATTGCCTCGGTGTCATAGCCAAGTTGCTTTAAGTAGGAGAAGCGATACAAAGGAGCAAAGTGAGGAATCTGGGTTACTCCTTTCTCGGTAAGTTTATCCTTGAAATCCTGGATATCTCCATTTAGTTTATCTGTGTCCAGTCGAAAGAGATAGAGATGGTAGGTTCCCTTGATTTCATCCGTATCCAGAGGAGAAGGAATAATCCCTTCTATTTCGGCAAATCTACTGTTTAAGTATTCGGCATTTTTCCTTCTTGTCTCAATAATCTTCCCTACCCTTTTTATCTGGTTAAGCAAAACAACCGCCTGAACTTCAGTGGAGGAATGGTTACCCGCCACCGAATAATGCTCTCCTTTTCCTTTTAATGCCACCACATCATAGAGCCATTTCTCAATCGGATGAGCAATGTCAAAACCGCCAAATCTACTTTTGGGGAAATCCTCGCCAAAATCGGTGTTGGTCACCACAATTCCGCCTTCTCCTAATGCGTTGACGTTCTTCACCTCATGAAAACTATAACTGCCGAAGTCCCCAATTGTGCCGCTTGCTTTCCCTTGATACCATCCGCCAAAGGCATGGGCACTATCCTCAACCACACCAAGGTTATTCTCTCTCGCCAATTTCATAATGGCATCCATATCCGGTGGATATCCCCCGATATAGACCGGCATAATCGCCTTTGTTCTCCCGGTGATTTTCCTCGCTATGTCTTCGGGGTCAATGTTGATGGTCCTCGGGTCAATGTCGGCAAGAACTACCTTTGCCCCTATTTCCAGAGGATATTGGATTGTGGAAAGAAATGTTATCGCGGGAGCAATCACCTCATCCCCTGGTTTTAGACCGCAAAACTTAAGTCCAATCTCAAAGCCGGCGGTAGCATTGGTGACAAGACAGGCATACTTGACCTTAAGGAGTTTTTTTACCTCTTCTTCCAATTCCTTTACCTTATTCCCCAAAGATAATTTAGTTGCATAATTACCTTTCTCCTTTAGTTTTTTGAGTTCTTCTTCTACTTTCAGAAGTTGCTCATCGTAATCGTCTTTGTCATCTCCGGGGGGAATAAGAAACTTAACAATCTCTAAAGTATCATCCGTATCCACATTCTCCCCGATTGCCGCCCAGGGAACCTTTGTCTCCCCGGTACTATAGCGAAAATCTGACTTTGCCTTCTTTTTCTCTTCCATTTTTTCTCCTTCGCAGAGTAAACTCTGCAACTACATAAGCTACAGATATATCCTTTTCTTCTCTTTCCTTGACCGCTCGGCAGCAAAACTTACCTTTAAAGAATCTCTTGCGGTCTCCGGGGGATAGGTTATTTCTTTTCTCCCGGTAATCTCGGCAATAAAATTTTTGGTATCAAGAGGGTAAGCATCTCCTCGGGGATAAAAATTTATTTCCTCTTTATCCTTTTCCGTTACCTTAAGGAGTTTTTCCTCTTCCCGGCGATATTCAAGATAACCTTTTTCACAGACAATTAATTGTCTTAAAGGAACGGTCACTGGAGGACAGCCAAAGAAGAACTGAATGGCGGCACTTGCACCATTTTTATATTCCAGTAAAAGTGTGCTGCCGGTTGCCTCTAAATCTTCGTTAGTTCTCCTTTCCCAGAGACCTACGTCTACCCAAAGGGGACTACCAAAAAGTTCCTGATACTGGTCAATAAAGTGATAATGCAGTGTAGAGAAAAGGTCTCCCCGCAATTCATCTTTGCGGTACCAGCCACGAACACCTCTCACAGCAGCATTATATACCTCATAGACCGTAATCATCTCCCCCAAGGATGGCAATTGCTCTTTCATCGCTACATTCTGGCCTTCTAACCTCATTGTCAAACCAATATGCAGTACTCTTTTTGTCTCTTTTGCTATTCTTACCATCTCCTCGGCATCAGAAAGGGATATTGCCGGTGGATATTCTACTAAAACATCCTTTCCTTCCTTCATTGCGGCAATACTGATGGGCGCATGCAGATAATTAGGAACAGAGATTGTTACCGCATCAACGTCCTTCTTTTTTACCAAATCCTGCCAATCAAAAATATAGGAAGTATTGTAATCGCTTGCCATCTTTCTTAATCTTTCCTCATCCTCTTTTGCCGCACAGATATAGGCAATTTCAATATCTTCACTTTCTTTTAAAATCTTGGCTCGTGTGTTAGCCATACCCCCGGCGCCAATAATCCCTATTCTTTTTTTATTCATTTTTCCTCTATTATTGCCCTACAGGGAGCGGCACAAACCCCTTTTACCGGTAAAGGAAATACCATCAATTTCACCCGACTCGCGGTCACTTTTTCGAGATTAACTACCGGAGCCAAAATAAGCCCTCCGGTCTCATAGTATCGTCGCAGTAAAGGAAGGTTTTTAGAATCCTCCGGGTCTCTGGGGTCATCGTAGCAAGGCATATCCCCACCCAAAAGGGTAATTTTCTTGGAGATAACCCAGTCCATCGCCTCAGAGGTAAAATGAGGACTTCCTTTAACAAAATTCTCCTTATTCCACATCCTATCCCAACCGGTGCAAACCAAAAGAGCATCGTTTTCCTTAATGAGCGGACTATTTTTTTCTAAATCCTCTCTGGTTACATGCTCTCCTTCGTTCTTTACTGGAACCTTAATAACCACCGCCTCTCTGAGCATTTCCTCTATTTTTACCTTATCCAGCATCCTTACTCCGGGAAGAAGATGCGCTCCTGTCTCCAGATATGTTCCGGTAAGAATAGAGAAAGTAAACTTGTGGGCACAGAAACCATCCTTTTCTATTTTAGCAATCTCCTCAACTTTCGCTGGCGGAAATGGCGCTCCGTAATCCCACATTTCATTCTCTATTTTTCCTGAAATCTCAATGATTTTCATTTCCCCCTCTCTCTTTCCCTCCCCACTCGTGGGGGAGGGATTGGGTGGGGGGTTTTGTATACCCCTAAAAGTTTAATGGGAACCGGTCTTGCCGGGGGACGAAATCTTGCGGGCATTATCTCGGGAATTGGTTTTCTTAACTCTTCGGATAAGATTTTAGCAACAAGTCGCCGGCAACTCCTTCCTTCACAAAGCCCCATCCCGGCCCGGGTCGCTCTTCTCACGGCATCAATATCCTGGCTACCGGACTGAATTGCCTTCCTAATTTCTTCCTCGGTTACTTCTTCACAGCGACAGATAATAATCGATTTTTTCTTTTTCATTTAATATTTCTCA
>DAOVNU010000116.1 GCA_030630065.1 bacterium
AAGGATTTATTGACTTTTCGGGCACCCTATTATCAAAAAGCGGATTTTATCGTTGATACCACCGATTTGATGGTTGAAGAGACCGTGGAGAAGATTATCAAATATCTAAATGAGAAAAATGGAAATTGTTAAAGTTAATTTAGGCAGACGCAGTTATTCCATTCATCTGGGAGAAAAACTCTCACAGGTCGGCAGGATTGTTAAAGAATTGGATATCGGCAAGAAGATTTTGCTGGTCAGTGACAGCAAGGTTTTTCGTTACTACGGAGAGACAGTCAAAAAAAGTTTAGAGAAACAGGGCTGCGGAGTTTTTGTTGCTAAAATTCCTCCCGGAGAAAAATACAAATCGCTGAACCAGGCAATAAAATTGTATGAAAAATGCGTACGAACTAAATTGGAGAGGGGCTCTGCCATTCTTGCCCTGGGAGGAGGGGTCATCAACGATTTGGCAGGATTCGTTGCGGCTACCTACCTGCGGGGAATAAACTTCATTGCTCTTCCGACAACCCTTCTCGCTCAGGTAGATGCGAGTATCGGAGGCAAGGTCGGGGTGGACCTATCTCAGGCAAAGAATCTTGTTGGTTCTTTCTACCAGCCGGGAGCGGTTCTTATTGATTCAGAGACCCTGAAAACCCTACCTTCCCGCGAAATCAAGAACGGATTATCCGAAGTTGTAAAGTATGGTATAATAAAAGACAAAAGTTTATTTGAATACCTGGAGAAAAATTTAGAAAAGATAAAGAAATTAGACATTAGCAGTTTGCAGAGAATCATTGAAAAATCGGTAAGGATTAAAGCGGGAATTGTTTCCCGGGATGAAAGGGAGGAAGAAGGGGAAAGAGAAATTTTAAATTTTGGTCATACCATCGGACATAGCATTGAGACCGCTGGCGATTATAGGAACTATCGGCATGGGGAAGCTGTCTCGATTGGAATGCTGAAAGCCACCGAGATTGCGGTGGCAATGCATCTTTGTCCTTCGGACTTACTTTTACGCATAGAAAAACTTTTAAGAAGAATTGGCTTGTCAACCAGAATAGAAAAAATAAGTAAAAGGAAAATTTACCAGGGGCTCTTTTTAGATAAAAAGAAAAGGGGAGGAAAACTGCATTTTATCCTTCCCAGGGAATTGGGAGACGTTTTTATCTGCGAAAATGTTCCTTTCCATCTAATTAGAAAAGTGCTCCAGAAATGATGAAAAATTTAAAGAAATTGAGAAAAGAAATTGATGAGATTGATTTAAAATTGCTTGCCGCGCTTAATGAACGGGCAAAAAGGGTCCTGGAGATTGGGAAGATTAAGCAGAAAAAAGGGGAAAGTTTTTATGACGCGGCGAGAGAGAGAAAGATTCTAAAACGTCTTCTCCTGAAGAATAAGGGACCTCTGACCGCTTCTGCTCTCTCTGAAATTGTTGAAGGTCTTCTGAATAGTTTCCGTAATCTGGAGAAAAGATTGAAAGTTGTCTATCTTGGTCCACCGGCTACGTTTACCCATCTTGCCGCTCTCAAGACCTTCGGAAAAAAAACTGTTTTCCTGCCGGCAAGGACTATTGCCGAGGTTTTTGCCACAGTGGAGAAAAAAGAAGCGGATTTCGGAGTCGTGCCGATAGAGAACTCTACGGAAGGAGTAATCAGTTATACGTTAGATACCTTTCTTGACTCTGACCTTAAAATTTCTGCCGAGGTGATGGTGGAGATTTCCCACCATTTTCTTTCCAAAGAAAAATTAGAAGATATCAAGAAGGTTTATTCCCATCCCCAGGCAATCGCCCAATGTCGGTGTTGGTTGGAAGGAAATCTTCCTGAAGCGAAAATAGTAGAGGTTGAGTCCACCGCAAAAGCCGCAGAATTGGCGGAAAAAGAGGCAAAAACGGCTGCAATTGCTTCCGACGTTGCCGCCTCACTTTATCATCTCAACATTATTGCCAAACATATTGAGGACTCTTCTCGTAATCTTACCAGATTTCTGGTTCTGGGAAGAGAATTCAGCAAAAGAAGCGGCCAGGATAAGACCTCTGTCCTTTTTTCCATTAAGGACAGGGTGGGGGCTCTTTACGATATGCTAACCCCGTTTCGCAAACATCATATTAATCTCACCAAGATTGAATCCAGGCCGACAAAGCGAAAAGCATGGGAATACATTTTCTTTGTTGATTTATTGGGCTACAAGGATGACCGGAAAGTAAAAAAGGCACTTCAGGAGTTAGAGGAACAATGTCTTTTCTTGAAGATTTTTGGTTCTTACCCGATGAGGGGTGAAAAATGATTCTAATTTTAAAGAAGGGTGTAACGCAAAAAGGGATTAAGGAAATTTGTGACAAGATTGAGGAATTAGGTTTCACTCCCCACGTTTCTCAAGGAGAGGAAAATACGATTATCGGAGTAATCGGGGAGAATGCAATCGCTAAAAAGGAGATTTTTGAGAGTTTCTTTGTGGTCGGTTCAATTACGCCAATTTCCAAACCGTATAAATTAGTGAGTAGAGAATTTAAGAAGGAAGATACGGTCGTTAAGGTAAGAAATTTGGAGATTGGAGGAAAGAAAATAGTTGTAATTGCCGGTCCCTGTTCTGTGGAAAGTAAGGGAGGTCTTCTGGAAATTGCAAAAATTGTAAAGGAATCGGGAGCGGTAATGTTGCGTGGTGGCGCCTTTAAGCCACGCACCAGTCCCTATTCCTTCCAGGGATTAGGAAAAAAGGGATTGGAATATTTAGCGGAAGCAAGAAAAATCACCGGTCTTCCCATTGTTACCGAGGTAAGAGACACCAGCCAAATGGAAATGGTCTCTCGTTACAGCGATGTTATTCAGATTGGCGCCAGGAATATGCAAAATTTTGACCTCTTGAAGGAAGCCGGCAGGAGCAAAAAACCTGTTCTCCTCAAACGGGGAATGTCAGCGAGGATAGAAGAATTTTTGATGTCGGCGGAGTACGTTCTTTCCCAGGGCAATTATAACGTTATTCTTTGCGAAAGAGGGATTAGAACCTTTGAGGATTCGACTCGTTTTACCCTGGACTTATCCAGTGTCCCTTTGATTAAAAAATTAAGCCATCTTCCGATTATTGTTGACCCCAGTCACGCTACCGGAAAAAGGGAACTTATTCTTCCGATGAGTAAAGCCGCAATTGCTGCCGGAGCCGACGGTCTAATGATTGAGGTCCATCCCAAGCCGGAAGAGGCCCTTTCCGATGGCTTCCAGTCGCTTCTCCCGAAGGATTTCCAGAGATTAATGAAAGAGATTCGCGGAATTGTCAAAACCTTTAAACGAAGCATTTAAGGGGTTGCCTCAAAATAAAATTAACCATTTGCCAGAGATGATTTTGGAGCGAGACAAGGAGCAAAGAGTGTTGCGTAGCATAGCTACGCAAGTGATGAGCGCCACAGTCGCAGCCCAAAAGAACCCTGGCCTTTCAGGG
>DAOVNU010000072.1 GCA_030630065.1 bacterium
CGGTTATCTTTTGAGGGGAAAGGTTATTCGTCCGGCAATGGTAAAGATTGCCAAACATCCCTCCAAATGAAAAAGGTTTTTCTGCGCTCACCGGCAAAACTCAATCTCTGGCTTGAGGTATTGGGTAAGAGAAAAGATGGCTACCATAATATAGAATCAATTATTGATACGGTGAGTTTATGTGACAGGATTACTTTGCAAGAGACCCCGGGACGGATAGAGGTTTCTTCGGACCGGATGAGAATTCCTCAGAAAAAGAATCTTGTTTACCAGGCGGCGCTTCTTTTAAAGTCGGAACTGAAGATAAAGGATGGTGTCCAGATTAAGATTGAAAAACATATTCCTTTATCTTCCGGTCTGGGCGGGGGCAGCGGTGATGCCGCAACAACCTTGCTTGGCTTGAATAAACTCTGGAGAGTAAACCTTGCGGACAAAAGATTGATTGACCTGGCGGCAAAATTGGGTTCTGATGTTCCTTTCTTTATTAAAAAGGGAAGATGTTTGGTCCAAGGAAGGGGAGAACTTGTTTCCCCGCTTTCCTCTTCCCCCAAAATCTGGTATGTAATCGTAGTTCCGAAAATTTTGGTTTCTACCGAAATTGTCTATCGTCAACTTGGCAGGAATTTGACGCAGAGGAAAAATAGCATTAAAATATTATCTGCTCTTAATCAAGGTAATTTAGAAAAAATAGGAAAAGAGATTTTTAACAGGTTAGAGGAGGTGAGTTTAGAGAAATATCCTGAGATTAGGAGTTTCAAGAAAGGTCTCAAAAAAAGTGGGGCTTTATCTGTTTTGATGTCAGGAAGTGGAGGAGCCCTCTTTGGGATTGCCCGGAGTAAAGAGGATGCCTGCCTGATTGCTTCCCGGCTAAAAAAAGGAAGAGTATTTGTTGTTGAAAGCGAGCAGAGTCGCGATAGCTATGAGCAACTAAAAGGAGATAAAGATGGAAATTAGTGAGACAAGAATTACGCTGATGGAGAAGCCGAATAGTCGTTTAAGA
Organism: bacterium; assembly: GCA_030630065.1. Lineage (GTDB taxonomy): Bacteria > Ratteibacteria > UBA8468 > UBA8468 > UBA8468 > DAOVNU01. Next base: position 1,001 of record DAOVNU010000072.1, read on the forward strand.
GCATATGCTTCAATAACCTTTGATAACAACTTTGTGGTGAAAGACCTTCGTGTTATTGAGGGCAGGAGTGGACTCTTTGTAGCAATGCCTTCACGAAGATTGCAGAAACCCTGTCCGAAATGTATGACGAAGAATCCTCTGCGGGCAAAGTTTTGTAGCCAGTGCGGAGCAGCACTTGAAGTGGCAGTTATTCCACAGGGAGAAGGCACCTCTTCCAGTGAGCATCGTGATTTGGCGCACCCGATTACTACAGAGTTCAGAAATTATCTTCAAAAGATAGTTCTGGATGCCTACGAAAAGGAAAAAGCAAGTCCAACCCCAAAGGCAACTTCAACACCAAAGGAAACTTCAACACCAAAGGAAGAATCAGCACCGAAGGAAGAATCAAGCGAAAAGTAAATTTATAGTATAGAAATTTCAAAGTTTCGTTTCTTGTAGCGGTGCGATTCATCGCACAAATAAGTAGGTGGCATAAATGCCACCGCTACAAAGTTTGCGATTAATTTATTATTGCCCGGTGGTGTAATGGTAACACACCGGCCCTTGGAGCCGTGATTCGAGGTTCGAGCCCTCGCCGGGCAGAGGAAAATCAATGGAAAATCTTATTGCAATTGTTCTAGCGGCTGGCATGGGAACAAGGATGAATTCTAATAGCCAGAAGGTTTTGACCCATCTTTTGGGAAAGCCGATGCTTTTCTATGTTATCTCTAAATTAAGGAGATTGAATTTAAGCAAAATCTTTGTAGTCGTGGGTCATCAGAAGGAAGAAGTGAATAAAAAATTGGAAGGAGAAGGCGTGGAGATTGTGGAACAAAAGGGACTTTTTGGCACAGGGGATGCGGTTCGGCAGGTAGAACCTTACCTTTCCTCATCCAAAAATGATATTTTGGTGCTTTGTGGCGATACGCCACTTTTGAGACCTTCCACTCTAAAAAACCTTATTGTTGAACATAAAAAGAAAAGAACGGCTGCAACGATTCTTACCACGAATTTCTTCAACCCGGTGGGTTACGGAAGGATTTTGAGAAATGGAGATGAAACGATTGAGGGGATTATTGAGGAACTTGATGCCTCTCCGCAGGAACGTTTGATTAAGGAGATTAATGCCGGGGTTTATATCTTTCAAAAAGAACCACTCTTTACGGCGCTTTCTGAGATTGAGCCGGATAATATCAAGCATGAATATTACCTCACCGATGTCATTGGAATCCTCAGGAGGAAAAAGTATTACGTTGCTTCTTACCGAACCAATGAACCGGATGAAATTTTAGGAGTTAACCGAAAGGAAGACCTGATGAGAGCCGAGAAAATTTTAATAAGGAGAAGGAATGGAACAATGTGAAATTTTCACGGGAAATAGCAATCCTCAATTGGCAAAGAAGATTTGTGACTATTTGGAACTTCCCCCAGGTAAAATAGAGGTCGCTCAGTTTTCTGACGGAGAGGTTTCGGTGAAGATTGAGGAAAACGTCAGAGGTAAAGACATTTTTATTGTCCAGTCCGTTTGTGCGCCGGTGAACAAAAGTTTAGTAGAACTTTTGGTGATGATTGATGCGGCGAAAAGGGCTTCCGCAGAAAGAATTACTGCGGTGTTGCCCTATTATGGCTATGCCCGCCAGGATTGGAAGGAGCGGCCCAGGGTGCCGATTACGGCTAAACTTGTAGCCAATTTAATCACAGCCGCAGGAGCAAACCGGGTGCTGACAATGGATCTTCACACCCCTCAGATTCAGGGATTTTTTGACATTCCGCTGGACCATCTTTTTGCGGCTCCGGTTTTGATTAAATATTTCCAGGGACTGAATCTTTCCAATCTTGTAGTTGTTGCGCCAGACGTAGGCAGCATCAAGACCGCGCGGGCATTTGCCAAGAGGTTGCATGCTTCCCTTGCGGTTGTGGACAAGAGGAGAAATTCTCCCGATAGTGTAGAGGTGATGCATATCATCGGTGAAATCAAAGGGAAAGACGTAGTCATCGTTGATGACCTTGCTGCCACCGCCGGCACGCTTTGTGAGGCAGCATGTGCTTTGAAGAAGAATGGTTCCAGAAACATCTATGCCAGTATCACCCATGGGGTGCTTTCCGGAAATGCTATCGAGAATATTGCGAATTCCTCCTTGAAAAAATTGATTATCACCGATACCATCCCCTTACCCAAAGAAAAGGAACTTAAAAAAATTGAAGTTCTCTCCGTTGCCTCCCTTCTGGGAGAAGCAATTAGATGTATTCATCTGGAAAAAAGCGTTAGTTCCTTGTTTATTTAAACCGCAACTTGAATGTATAGGAATTTCCTCATGTAGTAGCAAAGCTTGCTTTGCTTTTGTCGAGCAAGCTCGACCACTACGCTTAGATTCCTGTATCTTTTTTTTGTCTTGACATCCTATATCTTGTGTTTTATAATTAAATGTGATACAATATATTGTATGAAATGCCCTTTTTGCGGAAATTTAGAGGATAGGGTTGTTGATTCCCGGGAAGCGGAGGATGGCTTAGCTATTCGCCGTCGTCGGGAATGTTTGAACTGTAAGCGCAGATTTACCACTTACGAGGAGATAGAGGAAAAACCCCTTTTGGTGGTGAAGCGCGATGGTCGCCGGGAGCCATTTGACCGCAAAAAACTTGAGGTTGGAATTTTAAAGGCCTGCGAGAAAAGACCGGTTTCCCTGGAAACGATAGAGACCCTCATTGAGCATCTGGTTAGAAAATTGCGCACGGAATTTTACGGGGAGATAAGTTCTAAAGAGATTGGGGAGAAGGTAATTAAGGAGTTGAGAAAAATTGATGAGGTTGCCTACGTGCGTTTTGCTTCGGTCTATCGTCAATTCAAGGAAGCGGTAGAATTTGCGGAAGAGGTAAAAAAATTACAGAAAATCCCATGAAAAATGTAAGAAAGCGGGACGGGAGGGTTGTTCCCTTTGAACAGGATAAAATTACCGAAGCCATTTTTAAAGCGGCGAAAGCGGTAGGTGGAGAGGACCGCTATTTAGCAGAAGATTTGGCTGAGAGCGTTACCTTTTATCTGAAAAAGCAGTTTGTTTCTCAAATTCCTACGGTAGAGGAAGTTCAGGATATTGTGGAGAGAGTTCTGATTAAAACCGGCCATGCCAGGACCGCCAAGGCCTACATTCTCTATCGGGAAAAAAGAGCCCGCATCAGAAAAATCAGGAAAGGTGTTGTTTCCGATGATACCCCTGAGACCCCTTTTCTGCTTATTCGTAGGTCTAAAGATGAGGTTCTCCTCTGGGAGCGAAAAAAAATTATTGAGGATTTAATCAAGGAAAAAGGTCTGTCAAGGAATATTGCCGAATTAATTGCTTTAGAGGTTGAAAACCAGATTTTTGATTTCCCCGTGAAATCATTGACCAATTCCCTGATTGAGGAAATGGTCAAAAGCAAAGTGAGGGAGTATAGTCGAAGACAAGGAGAAGAATAATGTTCGAGAAAATTGAGAAAAGGAATGGGCAAACCGTAAAATTCGAGGCAGACAAAATCACTACCGCCATTGCAAAGGCCGGAGCCGCTACCGGCGAATTCGGAGAGAAGGTTGCGCAAAAGTTAACTTTAAAACTATTAAGTTTGGCGCAGAATCTAATTATTGACAGAGTTCCCACCGTTGAGGAGATTCAGGACGTAGTGGAGGAAGTTTTATTATCTTCTCCTTATAGAAAGACGGCGCGTGCCTATATTATCTACCGCGAGCAGCATGCGCGAATCAGGGAAATCTCTACCGCCGCAAGTTTAGATTTGGTTGACCAATATCTGGCAAAAAGCGATTGGCGCGTCAATGAAAATAGTAATATGACATTTTCCCTGCAGGGCTTGAATAACTACATCTCTTCGGATATTACCGCTGTTTACTGGTTGAATAAGATTTATCCGGCAGAAATCAGGGAGGCGCATCTGAAAGGGGACTTCCACATCCATGATTTAAGTATCTTTTCTACCTATTGTGTGGGTTGGGACCTTTTTGACCTTCTGGTGCGTGGTTTTGGTGGTGTCTCGGGTAAGGTGGAAAGCAAGCCAGCAAAGCATTTCCGTGCTGTCCTGGGTCAGATTGCTAATTTTTTCTATACGCTTCAAGGGGA
>DAOVNU010000151.1 GCA_030630065.1 bacterium
CAACCCTTCCCTTCTTAAAAAAACGGAAATTCTCGTTGCCAATAAGATGGATTTACCGCAGGCAAAAGAAAACCTTAAAAATTTCAGGGAAGAGGCAAAAAAAGAGGTGATTCCTATCTCCGCCGTTACCGGAGAAGGAGTAAAAAAACTCATCTGGGAAATATGGGGAAAAGTTTCTTGACAAAAATTTTTATACTTGGTAATATGTATTACAAGGAGGCAGGATTATGGGACTAACAGCAACTACACTTAAACTCTCTGAAGAGAAGCGTCATCTCTTAAAGACATTGGCCGCTTTTGAAAAAAAGACAATGTCTGAAATCATTGATGAAATGATTGAGCGCTACTCTGAAGAACATAAAGCAACTCTGGAAGTTCTTTCTCATCCTGACTGGGTAGAGGCAATTAAGAGAGGGGAAGAAGAGATAAAAAGGGGTCAGGTGGTAAACTGGGATAAGATTAAGCATGGTTATCTGGAAGATTAAACTTTCTAAGGGAGCAGAGAAACAATTAGCTGATTCTCCCAGGAATGTATCTAAAAGAATAGCCCGTTATTTTGAAGAAATAAGGGTAATGGGAAACCCCTTAATCCATCGTCAAATCATCCATCTTGCTGGAGAACTGAAGGGGCGGTATAGATTGACTATAGGTAACTGGAGATTATTTTTTACTTTAGCCGGAAAAGAAAAGATTATTTATGTAAGCGCAATTCAAAAAAGAGAAAAAGATACTTACCGCAGGATGCAGAGGAGATGAAAATGAGAATAAGTAAAGAACTTTATTGAAATGTTAATAGAACTAAAAGAAAAATTAGGGAAGGTTTCTTCCGAATTAAAGAATTTGGAGGCAAAACTTTCTGTTTCTGAGAAGGAAAAACGGCTTAAGGAGTTAGAAAAAGAGCAAACTGCTCCTGATTTCTGGAAGAAAGCGGATAGCCAGAAGAAGGTAGTAGAATTAAAACGGGTGAAAAATGAAATTGCAGAATTTCAGGAATTAAAAAAGAAAAAAGCAGAATTGGAAACGATGCTGGAACTGTTAAAAGATGAAGAGGATAATAAACTTCTGGCGGAGGCAAAATCCCTTGCCGAAACTATAGAAGATGAATTAAACCAACTGCTTTTAAAGAGTAGATTATCCGGAGAGAATGCCTTGAATAATGCCATTTTAACCATTCATTCGGGTGCCGGGGGAACGGAATCCTGCGACTGGGTCTCAATGCTTTTAAGGATGTATGTCAAATGGGCGGACTCTCAGGGCTATGGAGTAAAGAATGTTGAACTCCTCCCCGGAGAGGAGGCAGGAATAAAAAGAGTGACTACAATCATTAGCGGTGCTTATGCCTACGGTTACTTAAAAGGAGAGGGAGGGGTGCACCGGCTGGTGAGAATCTCCCCCTTTGATGCGAATAAACGACGTCATACCAGTTTTGCCTCGGTTCAGGTTATTCCTGAAGTTGAGGATACGGTCAAGATAGAAATCAAGGATACGGATTTAAAGATTGATACGTTCCGCGCCGGTGGTCATGGTGGGCAGAACGTCAACAAGGTAGAGTCCGCAGTGAGGATTACCCATCTCCCCACCGGAATTGTGGTCTCTTCCCAGAATGATAGAAGCCAATACAAAAATAAAGAGACCGCCTTAAAGGTCTTAAGGTCACGGCTCTATCAGCACTATCAGGAAGAAGAGAGGAAGAAGAAGGAGGAAAAAAGAGGTCAGGAAAAGGATATTGCCTGGGGGAGTCAGATTCGCAGTTATGTCTTCCAGCCCTACCAGATGGTTAAGGACCATCGCACCGGCAAGGAAGTGGGAGACGTGCAAAGCGTAATGGATGGCAAAATAGAACCATTTATAGAGGCAGAATTATGAAAATCTTAATCAGTGGAGGGGCGGGATTTATCGGTTCGCATCTGTGTGATTATTTAGTGAAAAAAGGAAATAATGTAGTTTGTCTGGATAACCTGCTCACCGGCAGGAAAGAAAACATTGCTCATCTTCTTAAAAACAAAAATTTCAAATTCATTAAGCAGGATATTACTGAAAAATTTTCTCTCTCGGGTAGAGTTGACGTAATCTGCCATCTTGCCTCTGCTGCCAGCCCCAAAGATTACCTAAAATTTCCCGTAGAAACCTTAAAGGCGGGCTCCCTTGGAACGCTTAATCTCCTGAAATTGGCAAAAAAGAAGAAGGCGGTTTTTCTTCTCGCTTCAACCTCTGAGGTCTATGGTGACCCAAAAATTTCTCCGCAAAGAGAAGATTACTGGGGAAATGTCAATTCCATTGGACCGAGAAGTTGCTATGATGAGGCAAAAAGATTCTCCGAAGCCCTGGTGATGGCCTTTTACCGCAAATATAATGTAGAAACAAGCATTGCCCGTATTTTCAATACCCATGGACCAAGAATGAAAAAGGATGACGGCCGGGTGATTCCCGCATTTATTGACCAGGCATTAAAA
>DAOVNU010000115.1 GCA_030630065.1 bacterium
ATTCGCGTCAAATACTATTTCCGAATCCGTTGTATCCATAATACATCTTGCGCAGATTTTGTAATCAATTTTCGTTTTTTCCTTGCAACACTTCCTGATAAACACCAAGGGTTTTCTCGGCATTTTTCTCCCAGGTATAGTTTTTGGCATACTCGCCGATAGATTCCTGGTCCCAGTTTCTGGATAAAGCGGATATTATGCCACAAGCAAGTTCCTGCGGCTTTTTTGGTTCGACGAGAACCCCGGTATTCTCGTTAACAACCTCGGGAATGCCCCCAACCGTGGTGGCAATTACCGGAAGACCGCAAGCTATTGCTTCCAGCAACGCTACCGGCATTCCCTCGCTCCAACTGGGCAGAATGAAAAAATCGGCTCTTTTCATATATTTTGCCACTTCATCACGGGGGACCTCTCCCACAACTTCAACATTATTTCTAAGTTTATAGACATTGAGAAAATTGGTAAGTTTTTCTCTATCGGTTATTTTTCCGACGAATCTCCAGGATAACCTTGCGAACAATTTTTCATCTGAATTGCGGATAATGGAAATTGCTTTCAGCAAGTCAAATACTCCTTTGGATTCAATGATGTTTCCCAAAAATAATATATTTTTTATAGAGGATTCTTGTTGCTTTCTTTCACCAAGGTTAAAATTTTTCTCATCATGCCCGGTATAGATAACCGCAATCTTCTCCGAGGGAATGCCGAAGTCATTAATTGCTCTATTTTTCAAATGCCGGCTAACCGCAATAATCTTAGTCGCTTTGTTTAAAGCCCTCTTCGTATTGGTAAAAACCCTTTTATTCCGATAAGGATAGTCCAGAAGGTCATCTCCAAGAAGCGTAATAATTGTCGGGACGTTTATTTTTCTCTTGAGCAATACCGCAGAAAATCCATCCGGCAAAACCGTATAGGCGTTAACCAAATCAAATTTAAAGTTCTTGTAAATAGTTTGGACAAGTTTCTTGATGCCATAATACATAAAAGAGCCCGAATGTTCAAAGAGACCGGCTTTAGGGAAAGTTATATGGCGCGGGTAATATACCGTTACTCCATCTTTTTCTTCAACCAGTGGAATTTCAGAGTAATTTTTCCATTTTTTCGAGAGATATTTTATAGGAAATGGTGTCCATGGTATTGGGGAGATAACCTTAACTTCACAATTTTGCCTTATTAATTCTTTAACCTGTTCCTGGACAAATATTCCTGCAACAGAATTGGCGGTTGAGGGATACATATGGGAAATAATAAGGGCTTTCAAACTTGATTTCTCCAATAATTTAACAGGTCTTCTAATGATTTTTTTATGGGAATTTGCGCTTCCCAGCCGGTGAGTCGCTTGAGCTTGCCATTGTTACCAAACTGTAGAGGAACATCAGAGAAAGTAGTCCTCTCAGGAACCTTTCTTATTTTCACATCTACTCGGGCGAGAGCGATAAGGGTATTTAGAATTTCTCTGATGTAATAGGGTTTACCGCTGCAAACATTATAAATTTCTCCCGGAGTTCCCTTGCTAATAAGCAGTTTATATGCTTTAACAATATCCCTGACATCGGTAAAATCTCTTTGCGTTTTGAGATTGCCTACTTCTATTATCGGCTTCCTCATCCCCTTTTCAATTTGCACGAGTTGCCTGGCAAAGGCAGAACAGACCAACCCCTCTCTTTCTCCCGGTCCTGTATGGTTGAATGTTCTTGTCCTGATAACCCTTAAATTTCTCGTTTTAAAATACTGGTAGCCAATCAGACCTTGGATAACCTTAGTAATGCCGTAATTATTAAGAGGTCGTAGAGGTTGACTTTCCGTAAGGGGATTTTCTTCAATTTCGCTATACCCATACTCGGCACTGGAACCAACCAACAGAATAACCGGGTCAATATTAGCCGAGAGAATCCCTTCCAGCAGATTAATTGTGCCGATGACATTAACTTTGTACATCTCTTCAAAAGAGGTTTTCTCTAAAGGTGAGGTTCCGGCTGCGACGAGGTGAAAGATTTCTTCCGGCTTGAGTTTGCCGATAAATTCTTTAAGTTTAAAACCATCGGTAATGTCTATATTATTCTTATCTATCCCATATACTTCATCTTCTTCTTTTAATAAGTTTGCAAGATGATTTCCTACAAACCCTTTAACCCCCGTAATTAAGATCTTCATTTTTGAATAACAAAGTCGAGCAAGCTCGACCACTACAATACTTTGAAAAAGTTGTTTTTCCTTTTAGGGAAATCTTCTAATGCTTTTCTATAATCGGCTTCTCTCCCGATATCCAGCCAATAATCCTGACTTAGATGGGTATAAACCTTCTTCTTGGCGCAAATTAATTTCTTGACCAGTTCCGGAAAATCCAATTTTTCTCCGGGTCTAATGTATCCTAATACCTCTGGTTCAAAGATATAGATACCCATACTCACCAAATAGTTCAGGATTGGTTTTTCGTTGTAATCTGTGATGATATCCTTCCTGTCTTTCCTGATGATTCCGAAGTCAATGGGAAGATGCCTTTTGTGAGAAGCAATAGTAGCAATCCCCTTTTTCCTCTTATGGAAATTTATTAACTTTGTATAATCAAGGGTGGTTAAAATATCGCTATTCATCACCAGAAAGGTCTCATTCAGGTCTTTTATCAGGGATAAAGGACCAACGGTGCCCAGCGGTTTTTCTTCCTGGGAATAAAAAAGTTTTATTCCCCACTTTTTCCCGTCTTTAAAGTATGCCTTTATCAGTTCTGAAAGATGACCCACAGCCAGGGTTATCTCCTTGAAACCAGAATTTCTTAATTGTCGGATTACTATTTCCAGGATTGGAATGTTTCCGACAGGAACCAGCGACTTGGGAAAAATAGTGGTATAGGGAATTAACCTTTTCCCTTTACCGCCGGCTAAAATCACAGCTTTCATATATAGTAGATATCCTTCCGATATAAATGAAGATTTTTCTTAAACCAATCAATGGTTATCTTTAGACCTTTTTCCAGAGGGGTTCTGGGCGTCCACTGCAATAACTCTTTGGCTTTTTTGTTGTCCGCAATAAGCCGTCCTACCTCACTGTTTTTTGGTCTGATGCGTTTCTTTTCAACAATAACATCAATCTTTTTATCTACAAGAGAAGCGATTTTTTTCACCAGTTCTCCAGTAGAGACACCTTTATTAGTCCCCACGTTGATTACCTTTCCTACCGTACTATCTGCCTTTCCCATTTTGATGAACCCTTCCACAATATCCCCTACATAGGTAAAATCTCTAATCGGGGAAAGAGAACCTAAATAAACCTTTTTTCTTTTTAATGCCTGGATAATAATTGTGGGAATTATTGCCCGCGGGGATTGTCTTGGTCCATAGGTATTAAATGGTCTGATTATTGCTACCGGTAACCCAAAAGAAAGATAGAAACTCTCCGCTATTTTGTCCGCCCCAATCTTACTCGCCGAATAAGGGGACTGTCCCTGCAAAGGATGTTCCTCTTTGATGGGAACTTCAATTGCGGTACCATAAACTTCACTGGTAGAGGTATGGATAACCTTCTCTATTCCCATCTCCTGACA
>DAOVNU010000185.1 GCA_030630065.1 bacterium
GAAAACCCAAACGAACTTTTTCAATCTCTCCACTCATCCCGAGATGAAAGAAAAAGCAGGCCTGGAAGCCAAAGAAAATTCCAATGAAAGCTATTTTCAGTCCCAAAAAATATCCGGCAGCCATCTCTCCTTAATTATACTGCATTTCTCTCAAATACAGAAATGACTTTTTTTGAGCAAAGTTTCAATCTTGACAGCAACATCTTGAGAACTTTCTTCATTGTCAAAAGTTATCCATTTTATTCTTTTATCCTGGCGAAACCAAGATAGTTGGCGTTTGGCAAATCTTCTGGTGTTCTTTTTTATTAACTCTATCGTCTCCGTTAAACTTCTTTCATTGTTTAAGTAGACAACTGTTTCTTTATAGCCAATCGCTTGCATTGAGTTGAGATTTTCCGTATAGCCATTTTCCAAAAGCGCCTTAACCTCATCAACAAATCCCTGAGCGAAAATCGCCTCTACCCTTTTATTTATTCTTTGATAGAGTTCCTTTCTTTCCCGGCTAATGCCAATAAGCAAAGTTTGAAATGCTCTGCTTGGTTTCTTCTTCTGCAAAACAGAGATGGGAATGCCAGTGGTGTAAAAGACCTCTAACGCTCTTTTGATTCTTCGTCGGTCATTAGGATGAATTTTCTGGCTTGCTTTTTGGTCAATCTTTTTTAATTCCTGATAGAGGAAATCCGTAGATTTATTTCTGAGTTTCTCTTTTGCAATAGATTTCTTTTCAGAATCTATTTTCGGATTTTCAAAAAGACCGTCAACCACCGCACGAATGTAAAGACCACTGCCCCCAACCAGAATAGGAACCTTTTTTCTCTGGTGAATTTCTTTGATTATCTTTTCTGCCTCTTTTGCATAGTCAAAGACATTGAAGGGCACATCCGGTTTCAAAAGGTCAATCAGATGGTGGGGAACAACTTTTTGTTCATCAGCAGAGGGCTTGGCGGTGCCGAGATTCATCCCCCGATAGAATTGCATTGAGTCGGCGGAGATAATTTCACCTTTAATTTTTTTCGCTAAGGAAATGGCAATTTCTGATTTTCCCACAGCGGTAGGACCAAGAATAACTAAAAGAGGAATTCCCTCCATTAAAATGTTGCTCCCCTCTTTCCTGTTTTCTGCTCCATCTCCAATAACTGTTTACCATATTCAAAACCGGCAATGGCAGCAGGGTCATCACTGCGTATCGTCCTGCTTTTGGTTCTTTCCTGATTATAAAACTCTCTTTTCTTCTGTAGTTTTAAGAACCGCTCTTCAAAATCGCTAAAGTTAGAGCCATAAATATGATAGGAATCGGAAATATCCAAGTAGTGACCGATAAATATTTTCTCTTTTCTCTTCTCCGTTATCTTCTCACAGATAAACCTCTGTAAATCCGTAAGACCAAAAAGGTTCATAAATGCTGCACGGTAAGCATCACGACTTCTCCAGTGCGTATGCATATTCAGGAATAATTTCCCCTTCTCTTTGACAATGCGGCACCAGATTCTTTGCAGACAGGGAGGGTCATCTGTCGGAGGGTCAATCGATGGAATCCAGGTAATTGCCTGCGCTCTGCGGGAATAGTTTGATTGCGACAATTTTTCCACAATATAATCTATCTGGTTAATTCCTTGATGGTAATCAAAAAGTCGCTTGTGATAGGTATAGGTCCAGGAGCCCCCTTCAGGATTAATCCATTTATCATGAATGCCGAGAACTATTTCCTGCCGATACTTCTCCAAATCCTCCATGCCCCCGGGAAAAGCAAGATGGATTCTCGGTTCGGCAAAAGGTTCCCTTACCAGCATAATCATTGTGCCATCTCTGCTGGGCGGGTCTTTCGGGTTATCATACTCCGTTTTAATCTGCGCACCTTTCTCCCACAGTTGAAGAATGCTTTTCTCCCAGACCTCGGCAATCCCCTTCCCCTCTACTTTAATAACC
>DAOVNU010000078.1 GCA_030630065.1 bacterium
TCGCAGATTTCTTCCTGTTCTTAATTAATGACTTACGATTATCAATAAGAATAAAATCATTCCCCCCGGCTTGCATCTTGGTAAATCTTATTTTCATAACTTGTTAGTATAGCAAATGGGGATAATTCCGTCAAAGGGGTCCCTAAAAGTAAAAATTGACAATAAGGTAGAAATATGATAATCTCGCTGAAAAAGGGAGAAAACAGAAATGGCAAAAATTAAGGATGTAGTCGCCCGCCAGATTCTTGATTCACGGGGAAATCCCACGGTAGAGGTGGACGTAATTTTAGAAAATGGAATTTTAGGAAGAGCAAGTGTCGCTTCAGGTGCTTCTACGGGAGAATATGAGGTTTTAGAGTTGAGGGACAAAGGAAAGGAATTTCTTGGTAAAGGCGTGAGAACGGCTTGCAGAAACGTCAACGAGATTCTGGGCAAAAAGATTTTAGGGATGGAGGCGGACCAACAGGAAAAGATTGATAATTTCTTAATTGAACTGGACGGAACGGAGAACAAAGAAAAACTGGGCGCAAACAGCATTCTTGGTATTTCTTTAGCAATAGCAAAGGCATCAGCAAAATCCCGGAATCTTTCCCTTTATCGTTATTTAGAAGAGCGGGACAACTACGTCATTCCGGTGCCAATGATGAATATTCTGAACGGAGGAATGCATGCCGACAATAACCTGGACATTCAGGAATTTATGATTGTGCCTTTGGGGGCAGAGAACTTTGCTTCTGCTTACCGCAGTGCCGCTGAGACCTTCCAACACTTAAAAAATATTCTTAAAGAGAAAAATTACTCTACCGGGGTTGGCGACGAAGGTGGTTTTGCTCCTAATTTACAGAACAACGAAGAGGCCTTCAAACTTATCGGAAAAGCAATAGAAAAAGCGGGTTACCGCGGAGGTTCGGATATTTGTATCGCTATTGACACTGCGGCTTCTTCCTTTTTTAAGGATGGCAAATACATCTTTGAGGGCCGGAAAAAGAATGCTCAGGAAATGGTTGATTACTATCAAGAAATTATCAAAAAATATCCTATTATTTCCATAGAGGATGGACTGGCAGAGGATGACTGGGAAGGTTGGAAAATCTTGACGGAGCGGCTTGGAGAGAAAATTCAATTGGTTGGTGATGACATCTTTGTCACCAATCCCAAAAGATTGAAAAGAGGAATAGAAGAGAAAACAGCCAACTCTATCCTGATTAAGGTTAACCAGATTGGAACTTTAACCGAGACCTTAAACACGATATCTCTGGCAAAAGGAAACGATTACGGCACGGTCATTAGCCACCGTTCCGGAGAGACAGAAGAAACCTTTATCGCTGATTTAGCGGTAGCCACCTCTGCCGGACAAATCAAGAGTGGTTCCCTTTGCAGGATGGAACGTATTGCCAAGTACAACCAACTTCTCCGAATTGAAGAGGAACTGGGAGATAAGGCATCCTTTGCCGGAAAAAAACCATTTAAAAAGTATGTGGTTTAAAAAAATTTTCTTTTTTCTTCTGCTCCTTATTCTGGGTTGGTTTTACACCCCGGGATTTCTGAAGTTGAGGAAATGTTCTCTTTCTCTTCACCACTACGAGAAAGAAATTAAAGAACTAAAAATAAAGAATAAAGAATTAGAAAAGGAAAAGGAACTTCTGGAAAATGACCTTTTCACCATAGAAAAACTGGGACGAAATGAACTGGACCTGGTTAAGGAAGGGGAAATAGTTTATAAAATCAGATAATGCTGAGTTTGAAATTCATTCGGGAAAATCCCGAGAAAGTAAAAAAAGCAATAAAATCCAAAGGGCTGGAGATAGACCTGCAAAAAATATTTTCCCTGGACAGTCAAAGAAAGCAATTCCTCAACGAGTCAGAGAATTTGCGGGCAAGAAGAAACAGGGCTTCAACGGAAATAGCAAAAAAAAAGGGAGCAAGAAAAGAGACCGCTTCGTTGATTGAAGAGATGAAAAAGGTCTCAAAGAAGATTAAAGAGATTGACTCCTTTTTGGATGAAAAGGAGAAAGAATTAGATGAATTTCGTCTTCTCCTTCCCAATATTCCCCATTCATCCGTTCCTCTTGAGAAAAATCTTATTGTCAGAACCGTCGGGGAAATCCCTGAATTTAATTTTAAGGTTCTTCCCCACTGGGAGATTGGAGAAAGGTTAGAGATTCTGGATTTCAAATCTGCCTCCAGGATGACCGGGAGAGCTTTCCCTCTCTATAAGGGTTTGGGGGCAAAACTTGAGCGCGCTTTAATCAACTTTATGCTGGATACACATCAGAAACAGGGCTATCAGGAAATTTCTCCCCCGTTTATCGTCAATCGTCACAGTATGAAGAACTGCGGACAACTTCCCTGGCTGGAGGAGGATATGTATTACATCAAAAAAGACGATTTCTTCCTCATTCCTACTGCCGAGGTTCCTTTAACCAACATTCATCAGGATGAAATTTTAACCGAAGAAAAATTGCCAATTTATTATGCCGCTTACAGCCCCTGCTTCAGAAGGGAGGCCGGCGCTTACGGCAAGGAAACCAAAGGTTTACTGCGGGTGCATCAATTTGATAAGGTAGAACTGGTAAAATTGGTAAAACCGAAAAATTCTTATGAAGAATTGGAAAAATTGGTTGCCGATGCCGAAGAGATTTTGCAACTTCTAAAATTACCTTACCGGGTGGTATTGCTTTCGGACAAAGAAATTTCCTTCGCAGCAGCAAAATGTTATGACCTCGAGGTCTGGGCAGGAGCCCAGAAAGAATATCTGGAGGTCTCCTCCTGCAGTAACTACGAGGATTTCCAGAGTAGGCGCGCAAAAATCAAATATCGGTCAAAAGAGGCAACATCTTTTGTCCACACCTTAAATGGTTCCGGCATTGCTCTTGCCCGAACTGTCGTAGCAATATTGGAGAATTACCAGCAAAAGGATGGCTCAATAATTATTCCCGAGGTTCTCCAACCCTATTTTGGCGGGATTAAAAAAATTAGTTGACAAAAAAGTAAGAATTTATTAATGTATAGGACAAATATTATGGAGAGGGGGCAATTTGGTAAATAGTTCGGTTAAAGATTTATTGGAAACAGGTCTTTATTTCGGGCATCAAAGCAAGCAGTTTGACCCGCGGATGCTTCCCTACATCTTCGGGAAGAGGCAGGGAATTTATATCATTGACCTGGAAAAGACGGTAGAAAAATTAAAAGAGGCCTGTCAATACATCAAAGAACTGGCAGCAAAAGGCAAGAAGATTCTTTTTGTCGGCACGAAGAAGCAGGCACAAGAAGCGCTTGTTGTCGCCGCCAAAAGTTGTGGGATGCCCTATGTAAGTTCGCGCTGGTTAGGAGGAACACTTACAAACTGGGATGCAATTCGCTCGCGCGTTACCCGTTTAGAGGAAATCGAAAGGTTGGAAAAAGAAGGGCATTTTTCCCTCATAACCAAGAAGGAGACGGCTCTGCTTCTAAAGGAAAAAAATAAACTGCTCCGTAACTTAGAAGGAATCCGGGAGATGAGAGAATATCCGGCTGCTTTGCTCATCATTGACATTAAGAAGGAAACAAATGCAGTGAAAGAGGCAAAAAAACTGGATATTCCGCTAATTGGAGTGGTAGACACTAATTGCAACCCCGAAGAAGTGGACTATCCTGTTCCTGCGAATGATGACGGAATTAAAGGAATTAAACTCCTGCTAAATAAATTTGCCGAGAGCATTTTAGAAGGTATAAAAGAAAAAGGAGAAGGAAAGAAAGCGGAAACCGAAAAGAAAGAGAAGGAGAAGGAAAAGAAGATTGTCAAGGAAAAAGAAGAAGAGAAAAAGAAAGTAATAAAAAAACCAAAACCAAGACCAAGAATCAGGGCAAAAGTTAAGGAAGAATCCCATAAAAAGAAAGAAAAAAAAGGACATAAAGAAAATGAAAATTGAGGCCTCTTCAATAAAAAAGATACGGGAGAAAACAGGCCTACCGATAATGGATTGTAAAAAAGCACTGGAAGAAGCGGGCAATAATTCGGAAAAGGCATTGGAACTTCTCAAAAAAAGAGGAATTGAGATTGCGCTTAAAAAGAACGAGAGAGAAACTTCCCAGGGTCTTATTTCCGCCTATATTCATACCAATGGAAAAATTGGGGTTTTATTAGAGGTAAATTGTGAGTCGGATTTCGTTGGAAAAACCGAAGATTTCCGAGAATTGCTGAAAAACATTGCCTTGCAGATTGCGGCAATGTCACCAATAGGCATTGAGAAAAAAGATATTGCCCCTGAAATTATTGAAGAAAGAAAAAAATGGTGGAATGAGGAGTTTTCCGGGAAACCTGAAAAAATTCTGAAAAAAATCATTGAAGGAAAATTAGACGATTTTTACCGGGAAAAAGTTCTTTTAGAACAAACCTTCGTTAAGGACGAAAATACCACAATACGTGATTACATCACCGCTGTGATTGCCAAACTTGGCGAGAATATCATCATTAAGAGATTCGTTCGTTATGAACTGGGAAACTAAAGATCTAATCTCTATTGCTGATTTGAGCACAGAGGAGATTTTAGAACTTTTTGCCCGCACCAATGACTTAAAGAAAAGAAAAAAAAACGGGGAAAAAGTCATCCCCCTTCTCCCGGGAAAAGTCCTGGGGATGTTTTTCCGTAAACCCTCCACCCGTACCCGCATCTCCTTTGAGGTGGCAATGTTTGAATTAGGAGGGAATGCCATCTTCCTTTCTGCTGAAGAGATGCAACTTTCAAGAGGCGAAACAATCTCCGATACTGCAAAAGTCCTCTCCGCCTACCTCAATGGAATTCTGATTAGAACCTTTGCCCAGAAAGAAGTAGAGGATTTTGCTAAATACAGTGAAA
>DAOVNU010000070.1 GCA_030630065.1 bacterium
AATCTGCGGGTTTTTATTAAGGCGGCAAAGGAAAGGGGAGAAGCACTGGACCATACCCTTTTTTATGGTCCTCCGGGACTGGGAAAAACCACCCTTGCCTATATCATTGCCCGGGAGTTGGATGTGGACATTAAAACCGCTTCGGGTCCGGTCATTGAAAAAGCCGGGGACTTAGCCGGCCTCCTGACCAATCTTAAGAGAAGAGACATCCTTTTCATTGATGAAATCCATCGGCTCTCGCATACCGTGGAGGAATATCTCTATGGGGCAATGGAGGATTTTGCTCTTTCCATCGTAACCGGAGAGGGTCCCCGTGCCAATACCGTTCGCC
This sequence comes from bacterium, assembly GCA_030630065.1. Classification (GTDB taxonomy): domain Bacteria; phylum Ratteibacteria; class UBA8468; order UBA8468; family UBA8468; genus DAOVNU01. The sequence continues at coordinate 332 of DAOVNU010000070.1, forward strand.
TGACATTGGAGCCGTTTACACTTGTGGGGGCAACCACCCGCACCGGCTTGATTACTTCTCCTTTGCGTTCACGGTTTGGTATCAGCCACCGCCTTTCCTTTTATCAACCCGAGGAATTGGCGAAAATTATTGAACGTTCCAGTAAAATTCTGAACATTGAAATTGAAAAAAAAGCGGCGATGGAGATTGCCAGGAGGTCACGAGGGACACCCAGAATTGCCAATCGTCTTCTGCGACGCTTAAGAGATTATGCCCAGGTTAAAGGAAAGGGGATTGTTACTTATGAGATTGCCAACACCTCATTAGAGATGCTGGAGGTTGATGAACAGGGTCTGGATGAAATGGATAAAAGAATTCTGGAGGTCATTATTTATAAATTCTCCGGAGGGCCGGTGGGATTGAAGACCTTGGCGGTGGCGGTTGGTGAAGAGGCGGATACGATAGAAGAGGTTTATGAACCCTATTTAGTGCAGGAGGGGTATTTAAAAAGAACTTTAAAGGGAAGAGTTGCAACAAAGCATGCCTTTCAGCATCTTGGGGCTTCTCCGCAGGAAAAATCGCAACAGGAGTTATGGTGAAATCTTTAAAAGTAAACAATATCTGTAAGTCCTACGGCAAAAAGTTAGTTGTAAACAATCTTTCTCTGGAGATAAACCAGGGAGAGATTGTGGGTCTTCTCGGCCCTAATGGTGCGGGAAAGACGACTACCTTTCATATTATTATCGGTTTACTTAAGCCGCAAAGCGGTTCTGTTTCTCTTAACGGTAAGGATATTACTTCTCTCCCTATTTATAAGAGGGCGCGTCTGGGAATGGGTTATCTTCCCCAGGAACCATCCATCTTCCGCAAGTTAACGGTGGAAGAGAATATTATGGCAATTTTAGAAACACTTAAAATAAGTAAAAAAGAGCGAAAACAACGTTTAAAAGAACTTTTAAAAAAACTGGAACTTGAATCCCTGGCTAAAAGTAGGGCATTTGTTCTTTCCGGCGGAGAAAGGCGGAGATTGGAAATCACAAGAGCGTTGGTAATCTCTCCCTCCTTTCTTCTTCTGGATGAACCATTCTCCGGGATAGACCCGATCACCGTTTCCGAGATAAAGACAATTATCAAGAAACTCTCTGACGACGGATTAGGTATTTTGCTTACTGACCATAACGTGCGCGAGACCCTGGCAATTACCGACCGCGCCTATATTGTCTCTCAGGGAGAAGTTCTTATCCACGGAGCAGCCCAGGAATTGGTAGGAAGTGAAAGAGCGAGAAAAATCTATTTAGGGGAGGAGTTTGAATTGTGAAGTTACCGGAACACGTTGCCATTATTATGGATGGGAATGGCCGCTGGGCAAAGGAAAGGCATCTCCCCAGGATTGCCGGTCATCAGAAAGGGGCAAAAGTAGTTCATAAAATTGTCAAAGCATCTTCAGATATAGGAATTAAGGTTTTAACACTCTACGTTTTCTCCAGCGAAAATTGGAAAAGACCAATCTCTGAAGTTAAATTTTTGATGGGACTCTTGGGAAGATATATCAGGAAGGAGATTGCGGAATTACAAAGTAATAATGTTAAAATTATGATTATTGGAAGATTAAGTGAATTACCTGATTCCATCCAGACCATTTTGAAAGAAGCGATTGAAAAGACAAAAAATAATCAGGGCTTGATTCTTAATTTAGCCATTAATTATGGAGGGAGACAGGAGATTGTAGACGCTGTTGGGAAGGTTGCCGCCGACCTTAAAAACGGCTCTTTTAAAATCAAGGATTTGAGTGAAAAAAATTTTTCTCAATACCTTTATGCTCAGAATCTTCCGGACCCGGATTTAATCATCCGCACTGCCGGTGAGAAAAGGTTGAGTAATTTTTTGCTCTGGCAGAGTTCTTATGCCGAACTCTACGTTACGAATACGCTCTGGCCCGATTTTAGTCAGGAAGAACTTCTGCTTGCTCTGGAGGATTATCGTAAGAGAAAACGCACTTTTGGACAGAGGGTCAAATCTTGACATTTGACAAAAGTAGACCTTATGAAAAATATTGTTATTTTGGGCTCAACCGGTTCAATCGGTCGCAATGCACTTTCCGTAGTCAGGGAAGAACCACGGAAGTTTCGGATAAAGGGACTATCGGCAAGGTCAAACGTTGACCTCCTGGAAAAACAGGTGGAGGAATTTCATCCGGAGGTAGTGGTAATCACCGATAAAAAAGCCGGAGAAAAGTTCCTGGAAAAACCTCTGGCTAAGGAGGTAAAGGTATTTTTAGACGAGGAGGGTTTTCTAAAACTGGTAAGAATGCCTGAAGTTGATTTGGTGCTCATTGCGCTTACGGGAATTGTCGGACTCCTCCCTACCCTGGAAGCAATTCATTCTAAAAAAACGGTTGCTCTGGCTACCAAGGAGGTAATTGTTTCTGCAGGAAGGATTGTTATGGATGCAGCCAGAGAGAACAATGTGGAAATTCTGCCGGTTGATAGCGAACATAACAGCATTTTTCAGGCCTTAAAGGGATACCGGGAAGCAGAAATTAGAAGAATTATTCTTACCGCCTCCGGTGGTCCATTAGCAGAAATAGAGGGAGACCTTTCCGACATCCCGCTTTCAGTCGCTCTTAAACATCCTGTCTGGAAAATGGGTAAAAAAATTAGTATTGACAGTAGTACGATGATGAATAAAGGGTTGGAGGTCATCGAAGCACATTATCTCTTTGGAGTTAAGCCATCTTACATTGATGTGGTAATTCACCGGGAGGCAATTATCCATTCCCTTGTTGAATTCAAGGATGGTTTTATTTCCGCCATTCTGGCCTTCCCTGATATGCGGCTCCCCATTCATTACGTTTTGCATTATCCCGAAAGGGTGGAAAGCGGTCTGCCGAAATTGGATTTCTCCAGGATTGAGCAATTGAATTTCAAGAAACCGGATTTTGAAAGGTTTCCCTGTTTAATGTATGCTTATGATGCTATAAATTATGGAGGAACAATGCCCGCTGTTTTGAATCAGGCAAATGAGGTGGCAGTAAATGCTTTTCTGAAAGAAGAAATAAAGTTTGGGAGAATTCCCGAAATTATCAGGGAGACAATGAATCACCATCAGGTAGTAAAAAACCCAACATTAGAGGAGGTTTTAGCTGCTGATAAATGGGCCAAGGAGGAGGCGAAAGGTTTGATAAAATGATTATTAATATCTTAGCGATTATTTTTGTTTTTGGTACGGTTATCATTATCCACGAGTTGGGACATTTTTTAGTGGCAAAAAAGGCGGGAATTAAGGTGGAGAAATTTTCCTTTGGTCTCGGTCCTCCTATTTTTAAATTCAAGAAAGGGGAGACCTTCTATCAAATCTCGCCATTTCCCCTCGGGGGGTTTGTAAAATTAGCCGGTGAGTATCCCGAGGAGGCAAAGAAGGATTCCTCTCCGCAGGAGAAAAAACGCGAATATTTTTCCAAGCCCCTGGGTATCAGAGCATTGGTAATAGTAGCGGGTCCTTTAAATAATATTCTTCTCGGTTTTTTGATTTTTGTTTTTGTCTTTTTATTTGGGGTAGAGACCCCTGATTTTTCTTTGGCTAAAATTGGAACTTTTACCAAAAACGCTCCTGCGGAAAAAAGTGGTTTGCAGAAGGGGGATGTCATCCTGATGATTGATAACGTCAAAATTAATAGATGGGAAGATATGGCAGAAATCATCCACAAAAGTGCCGGGGAAAAATTAAAATTTTTAGTGCAGCGGGAAAGTGAAGAATTTTCTCTGAATATTACTCCTGAAGAAAAATTATTGCCGGCACCATCGGGCAAGATGGAGAAGATAGGGTTAATTGGGATTATGCCTGCTACCCATACCGAGAGGGTTGGTTTACCTCTGGCAATCAAGAAAGCCGCAATCAATACCAGGGACGTAACCGTTCTCATCTTTGTTGCGCTTAAAAAAATCTTCACTAAAGAAATTCCTGCCAAATATTTAGCCGGGCCGATAGGGATTGCGCAACTCACTGCGCGCTTTGCCCATACGGGTTTGAGCAATTTCCTTTTCTTCATTGCTCTCATCAGCATTAATCTGGGCATCATTAATCTTTTTCCCTTTTTTATTCTTGACGGAGGCAGAATTACCGGGTTGGGAATAGAAAAAATAACCAGGAAAACGCCGAGTAAACGTCTGTTAGAAATTTCTCAAACAGTAGGCATTGCTCTTCTCCTTGCCCTCTTCCTCTTCATCACCTACAACGACCTTTTAAGGTTATTTAAAAAATGAATAGGAGAAGGAAAACGAGGAAGGTGGGGCTGGGGAATCTCTTTATTGGGGGGGATGCGCCGATACTGATTCAGTCAATGGTTAAGGTTCCTACCGGAAATACCAGAAGGGTTATCGCACAGATAGAAAGATTGGAAGGATGTGGTTGCGAAGCGATACGGCTGGCAATAACTAACGCTGGAGATATTTCCTCTTTGAAGAAGATTAAGAAAGCGACAAAAATTCCCTTGATTGCCGATATTCAGTTTCATACCTCGCTTGCCCTGAAATCTATTGAAGCGGGTGTAGATAAGATAAGGTTGAATCCCGGCAATATGAAAAAGAAGGGGCTAAAGGAGGTTGCCCATTTAGCCAGAGAGAGAGGAATTCCGTTAAGGATTGGGGCAAATTCCGGTTCGATCAAGGTAAAAAAGAAAGGGCTTGCGGTTTCTTTAGTGGACGTCGTAGGTGATTGGGTCAAATTCTTTGAGGATTTAGAATTTTTTAACTTGGTTATCTCTCTAAAAACTCCGGAGGTAGAAAGCACTATTTCTGCTTACCTGATGATG
>DAOVNU010000181.1 GCA_030630065.1 bacterium
AGAAAATTATGTTGACGGAGTCATTATTCCCGACCTTCCTCCCGAAGAAGCAGCGCCTTTAAACAAAGCATTAAAAAAATACAATATTAATCTTATTTTCCTGATTGCTCCTACAAGTCCGAAAAAAAGGATAGAGATGATTAGCAAACAGAGTAGGGGTTTTATCTATTACGTCTCTTTAACCGGTGTTACCGGGGCAAGGGAAAGATTGCCGGGGACAATTAAGTTATCTTTAAGTAAAATTCGTAGATTTACAGAAAAGCCAATCTGTGTCGGCTTTGGCATTTCCAAACCCTCCCAGGCAAGGGAGATTGGAAAATACAGCGATGGCATTATCATCGGCAGCGCCCTCCTGAAAATTGTGGAGAAACATAAAAATAACGAAAAAATTTTATTAAGAGAAGTTAAAAAGTTTGTTTCGGGAATTAAGGAAGCATTAAGGAGAAAAAATGTTTTATAAAAATGTGGAGTTGTATAATGTAACCGAGATAAATGGAGAAAATTTGCTTACAAGGATTCCTGATAAACTCAGGACAACTTTGAATGAAGGTGCTAAATCAGCGGCTCTTTCCGCTGCTGGTTGCGAAATTAGATTTAATCTGAAATCAGAGACAGGAAAGATTATTTTAAGATTAAAGGGTGAGCCAGGGGTATTTTTTCCTGTTGCCGAGGTCTATCAGGGGGCTTTTAAATCGGCCTCCTATAGTATTGGCGCAGAGCCAACGGAGATTCTCATCGCTTTTCCGCAAAACATAGAACTTCTGGATAAGATTGCAAAAGAAAAGAATCTTCCTTTTGATTCCCGCCTTTTCCGGGTAATTCTACCCTATTCTTCAGCGATAGAAATACCAGAGATTGAAGGCGATTTTTCTCCTCCTGCAAAAGGACAAACTCCGCAAACAAACTATATTGCTTATGGTTCCTCAATTACTCACGGAAGCACTGCCATTAGACCTACGGGAACCTATGCAATGAGAACTGCACAACTTCTAAAAGTCGACCTTATCAATTTAGGATTTGGCGGAGGGGCGCATTGCGAGAAGCAGATGGCAGATTACATCGCAGAAAGGAATGACTGGGATTTCGCGACTTTGGAATTGGGAATTAATATGGTCGGAGGTTTTGAAACGGCAGAATTTAAGAAAAGAGTAGAATATTTTATCCAAAAAATTGCAACTGCTCATCCTGAGCAATGGATTTTTTGCATTGACCTTTTTACTTTTGCTGCTGACTTTGACCCGGCTTCAACAAAACAGAATGAATTCAGAAAAATAGTTAAGGAAACGGTGGAAAAATTGAATATGCCGAAACTTATCCATCTGGACGGGAGAGAGATTCTCAAAAATGTTTCGGGATTAATGGCGGAAGACCTTGTTCATCCCTCCCCGGAAGGTATGGAAGAGATGGCAAAAAATCTAAGCGTAGTGGTCGAGCTTGCTCGACAATGTAGCGGTGCGATTTATCGCACAAATATTAGGAGAAAAAAATGAAATTAGGATATTTGACGGATTTTAGTGAGAAGGAAGTAAGATTTGCGAAAAAAACGGGTTTTGATGGTCTGGAGATTAACTGCAATAACAAAGAAGCAAATTTTTGGAAAATAGTATCAAAGAAAAATGGAATAGAAAGGATTAAAGAAAAGATGGAGGAGAGTGGTTTGACAATTTCTGCTCTGGGTTTCTATTTTAATCAAATCCAGCCGGAGGACTGGCAAAAAAGGGGTTTTTTAAAACTTCTGGACATTGCCCCAAAACTTAATGTAAAGGTTCTCTGCACCTTTGCCGGCAGAGACCCGGAGAAAAGTCCTGAGGACAATATCCCTCTTTTTAAGAAGGTCTTTACTCCTTTACTAAAAAGGGCAAAAGATAAGGGAATAAAAATAGCCATCGAGAACTGTCCGATGATGTGCGGACACCCTTTTAGAGGAATTAATATTGCTTTTGCTCCC
>DAOVNU010000092.1 GCA_030630065.1 bacterium
ATGGATACCGCAAATAAGATTAGTGAGTTGGCAAAAGAAAATAATCTGGAAATAATCTGCACCGGGATTCCCAAAACGATTGACAATGATGTTGGCGGCGGTTTGCAGTCCGATGGCACATTTGCTATTTGTGACCATAACCCTGGTTATGGGAGCACCGCCAGAAATACTGCGGTAAACGTCCTGGAAGCAAACGAGGAAAATAAGGCAAGTTGGACCAGTGACCCTGTTCTGGTGATTGGCGTGATGGGGAGAAAAATTGGTTTTATCCCGGCATCTGCCAGGTTAGCCGACCCTGAAAGAAAAATGCCTTTACTCATTATTCTTCCTGAGGCATTTCAGGGTAATCCCCAGGAAAACCTGAACTTTATCACCGAAAAAGTAAATGAAAAATTGGCTAATTTTGGTAGATGCATCGTTATTATTAGTGAAGGAGCGGAAATAGGGGATTTAGGGGTATTAAAGGATGGTTTTGGCAATGAACAATTTTCTGCTTCCGAAAGAACGGTGGAACAGGTTTTGATTAATTACCTTAATGGCATTGACCGGAAAGATAGCCAGGGGAGGGCAGAGAGTAGGTTAAGAGTTTGCGGAATAGCCCGCGGGGAAAGACCGGGAACGCGTCAGAGACGAGAGAGCGTTTATGTCTCTGAAATTGACTTAAAGGAAGCCCATCAGGTTGGTGTTGCTGCGGCAAAAATTGCTCTCTCGGGAAAGAGCGGATTTATGTCTACAATCATCAGAATTCCAGGAGCAGATTATAAGGTGGAATATACTAAAATTTCTTTAGGAGAAGTAGCCAATTCAAAAAGGGAATTCCCGAAGGAGTGGATTGCCCCGAATAAGGTAGACGTTACAGATGATTTTATAGATTGGGCGATGCCGTTGATTGGAAGAAATCTTCCAAAATTTACCGAATTTAAAGAGATATTTGCTCCTAAACTGTGTGGCGAAAGGAAAAGAAAATGAGTTTATCAAAACTAACCGAAAAACAGGTAAAAGAGGATGCTGAGCAGCAATTAAGAAGTTTTAAAAGGACCAAGGATTTTTTGGTTGCCATTGATACCGACGGCTGTATTACCGATAATATGAACGGAAAGCAGGTCTTAATCTTTCAGCCCCAGTTTATGGAATTTTATTCACTCTGGGGCATTGAATCCTATTTCCGGGAGGTGGGAGAATACTATAATCTTTTTTCCGTAGAGAGGGGCTGTAACAGATTTATTGCTATTTCTCTTATGCTGAAAGCCCTTTCTGAGAGAGATGATGTCCGGGAGATATTGGCAAAAAAAAGGATAAAATTACCGGATGCAACTTCATTGAATGAATACATTGGTTATACCCGGGAAAATAAATTGGGCCTGGGAAATCCGAGTTTAGAAAATTTCATCAGTAAGAATCCAACCGATTTTTGCATCTATAAACTTTTGGGCTGGAGCGAGGCGGTTAACAGGACATTTCCCCATATCTCGGCAAAGATTCCGCCTTTTGATAATGTTCGGGAATCTTTACAACTGATGACTCAATCTGCGGATGTTATGGTTGTTTCCAAAACGCCTTATGCGGACCTGTCTGACTATTGGGAGAAACAGGGGATTGCTGATTACGTTCAGGTTATTGCCGGGCAGGAAATGGGCTCCAAGGGTCATCATATTGAGGTAGCGAAAAAAGCCGGGAACTATGAGGATGATTGCGTGATGATGATTGGTGATGGCAAAGGGGATTTAAAAGGAGTAAAAACGAATAACGGACTTTTTTACCCCATAGCCCCGGGTAAAGAACAGGAGACCTGGAATAAATTTCCGGAAGCATTTGGGATTTTTATCCAGACAAAATATAAAGGAGAATTTGAGAACCGTCTTTTAACCGCTTTTGACGAAGCATTTCTTACTGAGCCGGCCTGGGAGCAACCCAACTATAACCATATCACTGCTTATCGCGAAAAGCAGGGAATAAGAAAAAAATTATATGAGAAGTTCAATCCCGAAGGGAAACTGCTTAGATTATGAAGACCATTGCCGATTGGCAGAAGGAATTTAGAAATCCTTCTTCTAACCTGAGGCAGAAATTAAAATCTATCTATGGTGATTCTCCATCATTGTTGCAAGAACGTATCTCCTCCTTTTCCAAATTACTCTCTAAAACTGCTTCTCTTTTGGGAAAGGAAAAAAGGATTATTCTTATCCGTATTCCCGGGCGAATTAATCTGATGGGTGTTCATATTGAGCATCGCGGAGGTTATGTCAACTATCTCACGATGCAAAGGGAGATTATCATAACTGCCTCCCCGCGAAATGACAGCAAAATCAGAGGATTCAACGTAGACCGTAAGTTCCAGCCATTTTCATTTTTGCCGGAGAAACTTTTTCCCCTTAAAAAAAGAGGCAACTGGTTAAAATTCATCTCCGCAAGCAAAATTATTCCGGGTGATTGGGCAAACTACATTAAAGGTCCGGTTCTTCGCCTGCAGGATTTTGTCAAAAAAGAAGTTCCGGGAATGGATTTAGTGGTCAGTGGTAACATTCCTCTCGGTTCCGGTTTAAGTTCTTCTTCGGCGCTGGTGGTGGGAACCAGTTTGGCTTATATAACTTTGAATAAACTTAAAATATCCAAGGAAAATTTGGTAAAACTTTGTGGAGAAGCAGAATGGTATGTAGGGACAAGGGGCGGGGCGGGTGACCATGCCGCAATGCTTTTTGGAAAAAAGGGCTATGTCTCTCATTTGAGATTTTTCCCGTTTATAGTTGAAAACGTTCCTTTTCCTTCCAACTATACAATTGTTATTTGCAATTCTCTGAAAAAAGCTCCCAAGTCCAAAGAGGTGAGAGAGGCATATAATTCAACAATTACCAGTTATGAAATTGCGCTGAAATTGATTAAAAAAAATTATCCTTTACTGTCAAAAAAAATTAAATATTTGCGGGACATTAATCCGAAAAATTTGAAAGTAAATGAAGAAAAAATCTATGAAATTTTGCGGTCTCTTCCGCTTTCTATAAAGGATGGTTATAATTTGCGCGGTGTTACTCTTTTTGGCTTGTCCGAATGCGCAAGGGGTAGCATTGCTCCGGAACTTTTAAGGAAGAGAAAAATGAGAGAGTTGGGAAAATTGATGTTTATTTCTCATAACGGAGACCGACTTGTTTCATTTGACAAAAATGGTAAAAAGTGTCTTTATAAGAAGGAAGTTACCAATGAGTATTTGCAGCATCTTTGTAAAAATCTTAAGAAAGGGAAAAAAGATGCGCAAATTCTCTTTCAGCCTGGGGATTTTCGTTGTAGTTGTGAGGAGTTGGATGAGTTGGTTGATCTTTCCAAAAGGGTTCCCGGAGTTATTGGCGCCGGCCTCACCGGAGCAGGGTTTGGGGGAACAGTCCTGGTCCTGGTTAAAAATAAAAATGTTAGGAATTTTTTAAGAGAAATAAAAAGAAAATATTATCAAGTTAGAGGACTTCCCTTTGCTGCGGAGGTCTGCATTCCCACTGCTGGCGCAGGGATTTTAAATTAAGGAAATAGAATGAGATTTGGAATGTGCACGGAAGGATTGAGGAAAAAAGTAGAATTGCAGCCCATATTACAGAAAGCAGGTTATGACTACATCGAATTAAAAGTAGGAGATGTCTTGCCTGAGGAAAGTGAAGAAAAGTTTGCAGAGGTAAAAGAAAAAATTAAGAAATTTCCTTTACGACCTGAGGTCTTTAACTGTTTTATTCCCGGTGAAATAAAGGTGGTAGGAGATAAAATAAATTCTTCACGCTTAAAAAACTATTTAGAAATATCTATCAGGCGCGTTGCTGAACTTTACGGTAAAATCATTATTTTTGGCAGTGGTGGGGCAAGAAAGGTACCTGAGGGATTTCCTTTTGAAAAGGCATACCAACAGTTAATTGATTTTCTTAATCTCGCGGCTGATATTGCAAGAAACAAAGGGATCGTTATTGCCATTGAACCGCTCTTTAAACCGGCCACAAATATTATCAATTCGGTAAAGGAGGGTTTGCAGTTAGCCAAAGAGGTTGACAGAAAGGAGGTTAGATTATTA
>DAOVNU010000023.1 GCA_030630065.1 bacterium
ATTCTTTTAACCGTCAAAATTAAAGATAGACCATTCCTGGTGGTGGCCGTGACCAAAAATTTGATTGAGAAAGGTTTTTTTGCCAATCAGATTGTTAAAGAACTTACCGTTTTTCTTGGAGGAGGTGGTGGCGGAAGAGAAAATTTTGCCCAGGGAAGCGGAAAGAATTCATCCCAACTTAAAGAGATGTTAAAGAAGATAGAAGAAATTATAATTCGGGGGTCAGGTCTCCACATTTGACAAAATTCTTATGCATGTCTAACCCTGCGGTATTTTGTCAAATGTGGAGACCTGACCCCATACAGATGAATCAAAAAGAACGTGATGAATTGGTGCGAAAAAACATTAATCTGGTTGCATTCTGCGCCAGACGGTATAAACTTTATTCCAAACTTTCTTTTGATGACCTTGTGGGGGAAGGATGCATCGGTCTTCTCTACGCTATTGATAAATTCAAACCCGATTATCGAAGAAAGAATGGAGGCAAGATTAAATTTTCCACCTATGCCTATTGGTGGATTCGACGTTTTATCATCCGGGCGATAGAAAAGGAGAAAATAGTGACCGTACCCGTCAATATTACCGAGATGAGCTCTAAGTGGAAAAGAGCGGCGCGATTGTTTACTGAAGAACTTGGTAGAGCGCCCGAGGATGAAGAAATAGCAAAGTTGATGAAAATTGATTCCAGGAAAAGTAAAAATATTAGGAAGCGACTTGACCTCAAGGAGATATCTCTTGACCTTCCTGTTGGAGAAAAGAGCTTAATTGATTTTATTGAAGGTTCGAACGAAAAAAGTTTTGACATCTTCAGAAACAAGGAATTATTAAGAAGATTGTTTCACTCCCTTGACCAAAGAGAGCGGAAAATTTTAGAACTCTATTTTGGACTTAATGGTCAGGAGCCCTTGACCCTGGCAAAAATAGGAAAAAAATTTAATCTTACCCGTCAGAGAATCCATCAGGTTATGAAAGTAGCAATGAAGAAATTGAGGAGAAAATCAAATGAAAAAGATAAAAGATTTCATCCGCACCATTCCTGACTTTCCCAAAAAAGGAATTCTTTTTCGGGATATTACCCCCCTTCTTCAGGACAGAGAAGGTTTGCAAAGAGCGATTGCACTTCTTCAGCAAGAATGTCCTGAGGATATTAAAGCCATCGTTGGGATAGAGTCAAGGGGTTTTATCCTGGGAGGTGCTTTAGCCGTAAACTTGAAGGTTGGTTTCGTTCCGATCAGAAAAAGGGGAAAATTACCTTACACTACCGAGAGAATTACCTATCAATTGGAATATGGAACGGAAACAATAGAAATTCATACCGATAGCATTCAAAAAGGAAAAAAAATTATTTTAGTCGATGATTTATTGGCTACCGGAGGGACTGCGGCTGCCTCTGCTAAATTAATTGAAAGATTAGGTGGTCAAATAATCAAAATTCTCTTCCTGATTGAATTAACCGATTTAAAGGGAAGGGAAAAATTAAAGAACTACAATCTCTTTTCTCTGATAAAATATTAGTTTTGACTTTTATCGCCTGAATTGATATAATATGGTAAAGTGGAACTAAGAAAAGGGAAACGTTGCCTCAGTATCAAATGTAAAATTATCGCGCTTAATATTCTCCTCATCATTCTTCTTCTAATTTTCTTCTTTTTGTCTCTGAGAAAATTGGCTACACCACGTCTTACCTATGTCTCTCTTGTTTTGGTTGTTGGCCTGACCGGAGTGCTCTTTTTCCATTTTTTTACCTTAATCTTAAAACCTTTACGAGAATTAATCAAAGCAACGAATGGTCTGAAAACAGGAGATATGGACCAGACCGTTAAAATTAAACGAAATGACGAAATGGGTGACCTGATGTCCATTTTTAATGAAAATATAAAAGATCTGAGAGAATCTCAGCACTCGCTTATAACTGAGCGCAACCGTCTTCAGGCAATTATGGAGAGCGCCGGCGTTGGCATCTTTATTGTAGATACGGAAGGTAAAATCCTTTTCTGCAATCCTAATTTTGGGGACATCACCGGTTGGTCTTTAAAGGATATCAGATGGAAAAAATGGGAAGAGGTTATCTCCGCTTCAGCGAACCCTCAGAAGATTACCGCTCCCAGGACTTATGATATCATGGAAACAACCAGACAGGGTAAGGCAAAAACCGGACAGTTAATCTTTAATCGCCAGGATGAGGAGGTAGTAATTAAATATATCTATACTCCTTATCGTGATCGCGAAAATAGAGTAATTGGTGCGATAGGAGTTTTTAGTGATATGACACAAGAAGTAACTTTAGAGCGGATGAAGTCCGACTTTGTCTCTAACATTACCCATGAATTACGCACCCCCCTGGCGGCAATCAAAGGCGCTGCCGACCTTATTTTAGGGGGGTTAGAAGGTCCTGTCAATCCCGGACAAAAGAGATTTTTAAAGATTATCAAGGGAAATACCGAGAGGTTCATAAAATTAATCAATGGTCTTCTTGATTTATCAAAGATTGAGTCCGGTAAAGTCAAGATGAATTTTGCAAAGCAGTCAATCCTGCCCGTAATTTCTGAGGTTCTGGATTCCCTGAGACCCCTGGTTAACGAGAAGAGGGTTATCCTGGAGACAAAAATTCCGGAAAGGACAGGAACAATAAAATTTGACCGTGACCGGATTTCTCAGGTTTTAGTTAATCTCGTATCTAATGCAATTAAATTTACCCCGGAGAAGGGAAAAATTACGGTGGAGGTTCAGGAATTTTCTGACCGGGTTGATGTCAACGTTTCTGATACAGGTATTGGCATTGCCCCGGAAAACCTTTCCAAGGTTTTTGATAGATTCTATCAGGTTAATAGTTCCACTACTAAAACAGCTGCTGGCACTGGACTTGGACTTGTAATCTGCAAGGACATCATCAATGCGCACCGGGGTGAAATCTGGGTTGTAAGTGAAGTCGGGAAGGGAACCAAATTTACTTTTTCCCTTTATAAAGAAGGTGCCCGGGGTGAAAGAACAGAAGAGGATTTTCCCAACCCAAAACCGAAATCAAGGAAAAAACCATTTGTGGTAAAAAAGGTTCTCATCGTAGAGGATGATGCTAATCTCGCTGAGATAATGAAAACCTGTCTTGAAAAGAAAAATTATGAGGTGATTATTGCACCAACGGGAAAGGATGCCATAAAGTTAACAAAGAAAGAGCAGCCCGATGTAATTACGTTGGATGTCCTTCTACCTGACATAAACGGTTTTGAAATTCTAAAGACAATCAAGAATTACGAAACGACTAAAGATATTCCGGTTATTATGGTTTCGGTTACCGAAGATGAAAATAAGGTAAAAGGGATGAAATTGGGTCTTTTTAAATTCCTGCCCAAGCCATTTCAGATGGAGCAATTGTTTTTAACCATTAGAAAAATTGAGGAAGTTTTGAATAAAGAAAGCGGGAATGAAAATGGCAAGAAAGAAAATTTTGGTAGCCGATGATGAGTCAGATATTCTCACGCTTTTGGTCTCTATCCTTAAATCAGAAAATTATGACGTAATAACGGCTTTTGATGGTGCGGAGGCATTGACGGCAATTAAAATGAACCGTCCCGATGCGGTAATTCTTGATATTCAGATGCCGAAACTGGATGGGATTGAAGTTCTGCAGAGAATTAAAGGAAGTCCTGAAACTGCCTCCCTGCCGGTGATTATGCTTACGGCAAAGGCCGGGGACGAAGACATTCTCAAGGGCTATAAATATGGCGCCAATTACTATATTCCCAAACCGTTTGAAATATCGGATGTTCTGGAAGGGGTCAGGCTGGTACTTATTCCTCTAAAAGGAAAAGAAAAGAGATTTAAAATCTCTTAGTTTTTTTCATTATGATTCTAGCAACCTTCAGGAGATTTTTTCTATCCTCACGTGTTCCTTCTCTGATCAAATAAGAAAGTTGTTTTGCTGTTTTATCTTCTTCGGTAATTTTATATTCTTTTACCTGATTACTGAACAAAGTACTGACCGGAATTCTTAATGTTTGCGCAATACTCTCTATTGTTTTAAGGGACGTTCCTTTTGTCCCGCGTTCAATATGTCCCAGAAAATTCGGACTTATTCCGGCATTCAGAGCAAGGTTCTCCTGACTCAATCCCAATCTTTTTCTCTCTGTTTTAATTCTAAACCCTACCAGACGGTAAATTTTTTCCATTTCAGTTTTTATTATATTCCTTGACATTATACAGTGTTTTTTGTATAATAGTAATAATCCATTAGGCAATAAAAAGGTTCTTGACTAATAGGACATATTAATAAACCGGGAGGTTTAAAATGGCAAAGCGAATCCTGGTGGTAGATGACGACAAAAACCTGGTTAAGGTTTTGAAAGTCGCCTTAAGCAAAGCGGGTTATCGTGTCTTCATTGCTTATGATGGCGAGCAGGCCTTAAAAAGAATTGAGAGAGTTACCCCTGACCTTGTCATCCTTGACGTAATGATGCCCGGGATGGATGGAATTGAGGTAGCAAGGTATCTTTTAACATTTGGAGGTAGCCGTCGTATTCCCATAATCTTTTTGAGCGTTAAGTCAAATCAAGAAGAAGTGCGAAGAGGTTATAGGGCAGGTGCTGATTGGTATCTTGGCAAACCCTTTAATAAAGAGGAATTATTAACTGCGGTTGGTGCTCTTCTCAGCCCCGGTTACGGAAAAAAATGAGCCGCCAATCTTTAGAAAATAAAGTTCATCATACAAGATATCCCATTTCGGTCCTTTTTTTACTGGCTTTGACCTTCCTCACAGCAACCCTTAGTATCTTTATTCAACTTAACCAGCAGATGAAGGGTGAATTATTGGAAAGGGTTGAGAGGGAGGAAAAAGTAATTCTTTCCCACCAAATTAGCAGAATAGAAGAGTTAGTCAACTATTTAATTTCTGACCTGACAAACCTTGCACAAAAAGAAGGGATAAGGAAAGGAAAAGAAAAACAGGTTCGTTCTCTTTTAGCCGATTTTTATCAACGACATCAGGAGGTAGTAGTTGCAGGATATTTTATGAATAAAAGAGGCATCCTTAAATTTGTGGAGGGCAGAGATAGCAGTGGTGAAGGGGAAGATATCAGTTACCAGGGACATATCAAAGAACTTTTCCGGACAAAGAGACCTGTGGTAAGCGTTTCTTTTATGGCGGTGGAGGGATATTTCTCTGCGGCTGTTCACTGTCCCATTGTGATTAATAATGAAGCAGAAGGAAGTGTTGCTACTTTAATTAAATGGGATGACCTCGCTCATTGGCTCAAAAAGCCGGGAGTTTCATCCGAGAACTTTTTAGTCCTTCTTGACCCAAGCGGAAAAGTGGTTTGTCATCCGAATTCTCAATGGATTGGAAAGATGGTTCAAGAAGCAAAGGATACCCATTTTGAGAAAGGATTATCCTGGAAGAAAATCCTTCATGCTCATTCTGCGGTTGCCGGACTCGTTGAAGGAGGTATCTTTGAAGAAAAAAAATGTGTCTTTACTTATCAACCCCTTACTCTAGGCAATAAAGAATACTCTCTGGTAAGCGCCATTCCTTATTCGTCTATCGCCGGCTTTATAGCAAACTACTATGCTCTTTCTAAAAATTATCTCATTTTTTCCTTTTTACTAATTTCGTTCATCATTATTTATGCCGGATGGATATTCCATTCTGATAAGCAGAGAAACCTTAAATTGCAGGCGGAATTGAAGGAAGACATTAAAAAACGTAAAGAGATAGAGCAAGGACTTATAATCAGTAATGAGAAAAAGCGTAAATTTCTTTCTAATATTTCTCATGAGGTTGGCAGTCCTTTGATTTCACTTCAGGAATCGCTTTCATTAGTTTTGGATGGCAGTTTGGGGGAAATTAATGAGCAGCAAAAGAAATTTTTAGCCATTACCGCTCAGAGTGTGAAACGAATTTCCCGTCTCATTGATGAACTCCTGGATATTTCGCGCATCGAGGCAGGAGTGATTAAGGTTAGTCCCCAGCCATTGAATATTGCCGTTCTCGCCAGGGGCGTGGTGCAAATAATGCAAGATTCCGCCGAGAAGAAACGACTCAACCTTATCTCGTTAATTCCTTTCCATCTCCCTCTGGTAATGGTTGACCAGGACCGCACCATTCAAATATTAACCAACCTGATTGACAATAGCATTAAATATACCCCGGAAGGGAAAATTGAAGTTCTTGCGGAAGAAAAAGAGAATTTTCTAAAAGCTTCCGTCGTTGATACCGGTATTGGAATTTTAGTACAGGAGAGGGAGAAAATCTTTAACGAGTTCTACCAGATTAAGCAAGAGCGCGGTGATGTCTTTCCCGGAAGAGGTTTGGGACTGAATATTATCAAAAGCATTGTGGAGCGCCAGGGCGGGAAAATCTGGGTAGAGAGCGAATTTGGCAAAGGGAGTAAATTTATTTTTACAGTTCCTCTAATTTCCGATTTCTCTTTTCGGCACCTCCTGGATGAAGCGATTCGTTTTGGTAGAGAGGAAGGTAAAATGTTCACCCTCTTTCTATTAGAGATAAAAAATTTTGAAGAGATAGGACAAAAAGAGGAATTTAAGAGGGAATTGGAACTATTGCTCAAGGAGACAATGCGTAACTCTATTGACATTGTGGGGATGGAAAAGGATAAAATCGGGATGGTTATCTGGCATCTTTTAGAAGAAAAGATTGAATTTTTTATTTCCCGGTTAAAGAACAGAATTAAAACCCATAAATTTTCTCATTTTCCTTTAAAATTAAGTTACAGAATTGCCTGGGCTCGTTTTCCGGAAGAGGGTCGTAATGGTAAAACGCTGCTCAAGAAAATAGAGGAAAAAAGAGGAATTACCTTGTGAGAAAAAGAACTAAATTGCCGTTTATTTACCGCATTGTTAAGTGGAGTACCATTCTGGTTGTGGAAAGTTTGTTAATAATGTTTCTCTTCTGGATTTATCCTCAGAAGCAGGGAGTTCTGGGGGAATTTAAAAATTTTCTTTTCCTTTTAGTATCTTCACCTATTCTTCTCTATTTTGTCTTTGCCGTCCTGGAAAATGAAGCCAAAAAAGTGAAGGAACTTTCTACAATTGATGCGATGACCGAACTCTATAATCACCGCTACTTCTTTGAAAGGTTTGAAGAAGAACTAAAGAGGGCAAAGAGATTTTCTCTACCCTTGTCTCTTTTAATCTCCGATGTTGACAACTTCAAGGATTATGTGGATAATAATGGTCATCAGTGGGCAGATTTTTCCCTGAAGGATTTGGGACGGCTGGTTAAAAAGAGTTTTCGCCCTATTGACATTGTCGGTAGATACGGAGGAGACGAATTTATCTACTTCCTTCCTTCTACAGAGGTTAAAAATGTCGGTTCCGTTGTTAAAAGAGTGCAGGAAGATATAAAAAACCACACATTTCAAGGGAAAGCCCCCGGGCATCTTACCTTGAGTTTTGGGGCAGCGGGATTTCCCGGGGATGCTCAGACCTCTGAAGAGTTAGTGAGAAAAGCGGATGAGGCATTATTTTTAGCCAAGAAAACGGGGAAAAACAAAATCTGTATCTATGGAAAATAAAAGATTAGGAGAAATTCTGCTGAATCAGGGGCTCATCAATAAAAAAGATTTAAACCAACCTCTAAAAGAACAAAAGATAAATGGTAAACTTTTAGGGGCAATCCTAATAGAAAAGGGACTAATAACCAACGAGAAACTTTTTGAAATTCTTGAATTACAGAATGAGATAGAGACCGTTTCTTTATCCCGTCTTAAAATTTCTCCCTCAGTAGTTAAACTAATTCCTGAAAATTTAGCCAAACGTTTTTTGTCCTTAGCCATTTCCAGAGAAGAGAATTTGTTAAAAGTGTTATGGCTAACCCGAAGGATATTATCGCCATTGATGCCTTAAGGTTAGGAAATTTGCTGAGAAGGAAAAATTACGGATAGAGAAAAAAACAGAACTAAATTTTACCTTTCCGATTTTCTTATCTTTAATAGAAGGGGTCAGGTCTCCACATTTGACAAAATACCGCAGGATTAATCACGTAAATATTTTGTCAAATGTGGAGACCTGACCCCTGACCTCATTGTTTCTCTGCAATTATTTGATA
>DAOVNU010000003.1 GCA_030630065.1 bacterium
TCAGTTGAAATTCCCTTTTGATTTAGAAGAATTTTTTATTTTTATAAAATCGGTTTTCTATTTGACAACCTTATTAAAATAAGATATAATTCATTTCACTTGACAAACTGTGAAAATTGAGGTATAAGATAAATAGAAATTTGAACAACCGATTTTACAATTATGACTACAATCTATGAAGTAGCAAAAAAAGCAAGGACAACATCAGGTACTGTCTCCCGTGCCTTAAACAACAAGGGCTATGTAGCTGAGGAGACCAAAAGAAAGATAGAGAGGGTAGCAAAGCGACTTAATTATACCCCCCATTTCTTAGCAAGAAGCCTGCGCACCAAAAAAACAGATATCATTGCGGTGATTATCCCCAATATTGCCAATCCTATTTATCCTGAGATTATCCGGGGAATTCAGGACAAGGCGCATGAACTTGGATATCAGGTGCTGATTTCCAATTCCGATGCTTTGCCCGAAAGAGAAATTGAACTTCTCACAATATTTTCTCAGAAAAGGGTAGATGGCATCTTCTTAGGAACCGGGGAAGGTGCGGAGAACAAAAAAATAAGAGAGAAGATAAAGAAGTTGTCTGAAGCAGGGATTAAGCTCGTGGTGGGTGGTTTTATCAAAGATAAACTGCCGACAGATTCCTTGAGTATTGATAATTTCCAGGGTGCTTATGAGGTAACCAAGCATCTTCTCAATTTAGGCCATAATAAAATTGGTTTTATCAGTGGACCAAAGAATGCGCGGGTAGCGCAGGAAAGACAGAAAGGCTACCGCGCCGCGCTTTTAAACCACAATATTCTTTATCATGATGGCCTTGTTGCTTATGGTAACTTCCAGCAGGAAAGCGGCTATACCCTGGGAAAGGATTTTTTGCAAAGAGAAAAAGCACCGAGTGCAATATTTGCCGCCAACGATGTGATGGCTATCGGTGTAATTCTGGCCGCTGAAGAATTGGGAAGAAGGATTCCGGAAGAGGTGGCAATTGCTGGATTTGACGATATTACCTGGGCCTCCATTATCCGCCCAAGATTGACCACCGTCTCCCAACCCAAGTATGAGGTGGGCTCTTTAGCCGCGGAGATGCTCATCCAGAGAATCAATGAAGAGAATAATAGAACTTTCCAGCGTATTATTCTCAAACCAAAAGTTGTTATCCGGGAATCCACATTAAACCAGGAGAAGAAATGAAAACAAAACTTTTTTCAAAAATTTATGGTTGCCTTTTTGGAGGGGGAATCGGTAATGCCTTTGGCAGCCCTTTTGAGAATATGCATTATAAAGAGATAGAGAAAAAATATGGCAGGGTTACCGATTTCTTGAAGCCTGAAATGTTGGAATCAGAAGATGATAATGCCGCTGGACTGCTTCTTTGCAAAGCATATCTGAAAAAACAGGGAAGGGTTACTTCTGAGGATTTAGCAAAAATCTGGCTAAAGGAGATGGAGCCAAAAAAATACTTCTGGTGTATGAGAAATACCTATGAACTTCTGAAACAGGGCATCTCCCCCAGAATTAGCGGCATTTTCAACATTGTCAGCGGTAGTGCCATCATGGCGATTGCACCCGTTGGAATTTACAATGCCTGTGACCCTGACCAGGCTTTTATTGATGCAATTGATATTGGCTATATGTATCAACCAAAACTTGATACTGAATGTGCCTGTATCTTTGCTTCATCCATAGCCGAGGCAATGAAACCGGAGGCCACGATGAAAACTATCTTAGAGACCGCTTTAAAGAAAGCTCCTCATCGCCCCTATGTTTCCTTTGATAAACGCAAGCCGGATAATATCCATCAAACCTTAATGGAAACATTAAAAATTGCCTCTGGTCATAAAGATATCTTTGCCGCAAGAAAGGATTTAAGAAAGGTATTCCAGTGGCATCCTATTGACCCTTTAGAGGTTCTTTCCTTAACCTTAGCGATATTCAAGATTACCAATGCCAATTATAGAAAATGTCTTATTGCTGCGGCTAATCTGGGAAGGGATTCCGATACAATCGCAAATCTTACCGGTTCCCTCTGTGGCGCTTTGTACGGAGAAGAGGTTATCCCTGAGCAATGGACCAAGAAAATAAAGAGAAAAAGTGCAAAGCTCTTTCATCAGGTTGCTCAAGATTTCACTTCCTTGGTGGAAAAGAAATGCTCAGAAACGGAAAAACGGACTAATCACCTTAAAAAACTATTATAAAAAACTAAAGAGATATTTGCCAATTTATCAGGAACACTGGTTACCCCGTTAATAATGGATTTCGTAACCAGTCCCTGTTAATATAGATAAATTGTAGGGGTTGAATTTATTGAACCCAAAGGAGAAAAAATGGAAAAGAGAATAAGTAGTAGAAGTAGCGGTGCGATTCATCGCACTAAAAAAGGTTTTACCTTAATCGAGTTGTTAGTGGTAATAGCGATTATCGCTATTTTAGCGGGAATGCTATTACCGGCTCTCGGTACAGCCAGGGAAAAGGCAAGGCAGGCGGTATGTATGAGTAACTTGAAACAACTTGGGCTTGCGTACTTTCTTTATACCGGGGACTATGATGGATTTTACAGACCTGGGATTATTAGTGCCTACGGAGCTATATATGGCCCATGGGCTTACGATTTGATGCCTTACTGTGGAAAGTCAGAGCAGCAAAAACTTTCAACATGGTGGCAGCATCTTCCTCATATTTACATCTGCCCGTCCTTTCGAGAGGGACTGAAAAATTTCAACAAGGGTAGTGGCGCAGGCTATCTGGGAAGTTATATGATGAATGTATACGTAAGCAATTACCTCCATAAATTGAGCTGGTACAGACATTCCAGTGAACAAATTTTCTTCTTTGACTCCATTACTCTGGGACATGGTTCACCAGATATAGGAATTGGTCCGGTTGAACATCACAATGAGGGAGCAAATTACCTTTTCATGGATGGACATGTGGAATGGTGGGATGACCCAGGTGATGATAACAAAATAGGTTGGAAGGTAATTCAATAAAAAGGAGGAGAGGGGCATGCCTAAATTAGCGAGACGAGGGTTTTTGGTTTTGCTTTATCTTTCACTCTTTGGGATAGCGTTTGCACAAGGAAAAGGATTGCTTTTTCACGACGAGTTTTCCGACCCGGTACAGAGTAAGACCAAATGGATATTTCAGCATGGTCCTTCAGAAGTTATTGATGGAGCCCTTGTACAGCATTGTGCAGTGGAAGGGCAGGCAGCAAGAGTTTTTGCGAGAGGCGGCGAGGAATGGACTGATTATATGGTCGAATGTCGTTTTAAAATCCTGAAAACTTTACCCAATAAAGGTGGACATGCAGGTATCCGGGTGCGTGCCATTGGCAAGGATTCAATTTATATCCATTTAGCTGGATCTGAGGAAGGCTTTGCATGGATTGGTTTCGGTCCTGGCAAGGGAAAGCGAGTTGAGATAAGTAAAGGTATCTGGCATCGTATGAAAATAGTTTGCAAAGGACATACAATTGAAGCTTTCTTAGATGGAAAGAAAGAATTTGCAATTAATAATGTTCCTTTTCTTAAGGGTGGCATTGATTTGTTTTCCTATAAAGTAGAAGTTGCTTTTGATGACGTAAAGGTTTATGGGCTGGATAATTCCGAGAAAAAAATAGAACAAAAAAGTTCTAACATTATCCCCAATAGCAGTTTTGAATTTGCTACTGCTCCAAATTTACCTGATTATTGGGGAATTCAAGCGTGGGGTTTAGCAGAAGATTACTGGATTGGAAGGATGGGTGAACTCTGGGACCGCTGGCGGAGAGACAAAGCTAATTCTTACCATGGAAATTACTGCATGAGAGTTAATGGGATAAAACGATTGGCTTCTACTTTTATTTATCCAGAACTGGGAGAAAAGTACACTTTGTCTTCCTATATGCGGACTAACAAAGAAAAACTACCAGTGAAAATCTTGTTTTATAATTGGGGAGGTTCTACATGGGAAAAAAAAGTGGAGGTTTCAAAGCAGTGGGAACGGTATGTCTTTGTTCTACCGACAATTGAAAAAAAGCAGGTTTTCATCTCTTTTCAACCTGAGGAAGAAGGTGTTTTATGGGTAGATGCAGTTCAAATGGAAAAAGGAGAAAAAGTCACACCATACCGGGTAGCAAAGTTTGATGGAAAAAAAGCAAAAAGGAAAAGAGGAAATTCTCTCCCAAAAGTTTCTGCTTATCGGATAAAGACACCGGTGAGAATCGATGGAAAATTAGATGAACCGTTCTGGCAGAAGGCAACTTCTGTCAATTTTTCTCTCATCAATGGTGGTAAACCAAAAGAGCCAACTCAAGCATTTGTTGCCTTTGACCAGAAGAATATCTATTTAGGTTTTAAATGTTTTGATAGCCAAATGCCCAAGGTAAGAGAAAAAATCTTAAAAAGAGATGGTCAAGTTTGGACTGATGATTCGGTTGAAATTTTTGTAGACCCCTCTGGTACTCGGGAAGATTACTATCATTTTGGCGTAAGTATTACTGGAGCTAAATTTGATGCCTTAAAAATGGACCCCTCCTGGAATCGTGAATGGCAAGCTGCTACTACTAAATATTTGGGCCGATGGGAAACAGAAATTGCTTTTCCGCTTGCTATTTTTGACCTTTCAATTTTCAATCAGGACAACTGGGCACTCAATCTCTGTAGAGAGAATCACAAGATTTCGGAATATTCTTGCTGGTCGCCAACATATGGCAGTTTTCACAATGCAGAATATTTTGGCATTTTAAAAGCACTTCCAAAAGATGTAATCGCTGCATGGTTCAATGAGAGGAAACCTGAAAAACAAAAAATGTTTTATTCACTGCCTATTACTGTCAAGGGTAAACCCTTCTTTGCCTATGCTCTTGCATGGCAATCTATATGCCTCCCGGGGAAGAATGCTTTTAAAGTAATGCGAGATGCAGGTTTCAATTCTTTAATACTTTACTTTAGCCTTATCCGCCACAGTGCATCAGAATTGAGAGAAGTGCTTGATTTAGCCAAGAAATATAACATAAAAATTGTTTACTGGATTGGAGGTGTTAGGGGTGCACCAAGTGACAAGCATTTGGTTGAGATAAAAAGAGCGATTGAAACCTTTAAAACTCATCCGGCAATTATTGCCTGGCTGGTAATGGATGAACCACACTCAAATCCGGAAAAAGTCATTGAAGCTTACCAGTTGGCAAAAAAATTGGATCCTTTAAGGTCAGCTTTTATTAATCTTACTCCGTACGGATTGGGAATGCGAATAGCAAATGTGCCTGGTGATATCATTTCGGTTGACCTCTATACAATTAACTTTGATGGCTCAATAATTAAGGATATCGGACCTCTTCTCAGGCAGGCAGGAAAAGAAAGTGCCGGGAAAAGACCTGTGTGGATTTTTCTGCAGGGAATGTCTAACCTTCTCCAGGTTTGGCGTGGTCCCACACCAGAAGAGCAAACAGCCCAAACTTATCTTGCCGTGGTTAGCGGAGCAACCGGGATTTTCTATTTTAACGTAATTATTCTTCCAACAAATACCTGGCAACGCACTAAAGAACTGGCAAAGGAAATCAAGTTTTTAACTCCTGCGTTAGTTTCTGACAATATAAAAGGAGTCACGTGTAATAACCCAAAGATTGAATATGTGTGTAAAGAACATAAGGGCAGTTACTATCTCATTGCCGTGAATCCTTTTCCAGAAGAAAAGGATGCTATTTTTGACTTGAAATCGTTGGGTTTTTACAAGAAATGTAAGGCCAAAGCTCTTTTTGAATCCAGAAATATAGAGATACAAAGGTTCCTTTTAAAAGATACATTCAAACCTTATCAAAGACATTGTTATAAGTTAACACCGATTCAATAAATAACGAAACTGGAGTGATAGTTTAAATTTAGGAAAATGTCAAAGAAATTTAACTATAAAAGTGAACGGAAAAGAATACAAAAAATCTGGTTAGAATTTTTAGGCCCTTTCCCCAAAGAAAAACCAAAACTGAATCCAAAAATTATTTGTGAGGAAAAATTCCCGAAATATAATCAAATTAAAGTTTGTCTTTCTGCTGACAAACATTACAAAGACGACTTGATATATGCCTGGCTATTAATTCCACATCATATTAAAGAAAAAAAACCAGCAGTGCTATGCCTCCACCCCACTACTTTTGGTTATGGTAAAGATATTGTAGTAGGTAAAGATATTGTAGTAGGTAAAGATAAGCCGTATCCAAAAATAGTATCAAAAGAGATGCAACGCTTACCAAAAAAATTTTTCATTGAGCGATCCTACGCAAAACATTTAGCTGAAAGGGGCTATATAACTCTTGCTCCTGACACTCTTGGTGATGGAGAGAGAAAATCTAAGAATGGTATTTATGACCTTAAGGAATTCTACCAGAGATATCCGCATTGGTCAGCAGTAGGAAAGACTATTTGGGATAATATTATTTGTATTGATTATCTACATACTTTAAAGTATGTAGATACAAGAAAGATTGGAGTTATTGGACATTCACTCGGAGGCCATAGCGCCATTTTTGCAGCAGGTTTTGATGAAAGAATAAAAATAGTGGTATCAAATGGGGGTTGTAGCTTCTTCGGGAAAGCAATGGAACACTGGTCAAGAATACCTCCTCCACCTGAATTGAAAAATAAGGTTCTTCCAGGTTTATCTTATGTTTATATTCCTAAACTACGACCATATTTAGGAAACCACGAAATCCCAAATCCAATTGAATTCTGGGAAGTTATGAGTTTGATTTGTCCAAGACCTCTGATGTATGCTGGAGCTGCATACAATGACACTACTCCTGGTCGTGTGGAAATTCTGAAGGAAACCTGGGAAGGAACTTATAATTTCTACAAAAAAACTGGTTTTGAAGACAAAATTTTCTACCATATTTATCCAGGCGAACATAGTTTTCCGGTCCGTGCCAGAGAGTTTATTTACAACTGGATAGATGAGCAATTTTCTCTCTTATGAAGATGTATTTTTTCGATAAAGAGGCGATAGTCTCCTGGTGTGGGGTAAAATTAACTCCGGCACCGAGTCAGAAGATAGGTGTTGTCCTGGAATCAAATGAGATTATTAAGGATGCGATTATCAGCAATTTTTGTACCCCTGTGCTACCCTTAAATACTGGCGGTTACCGAATGTATTACAGTACATATAGCCCTTTTGATGCCAAAAGTTTAAAAATAGGCATCGCACATTCCGATGACGGTTTAAAATGGAAGCGAGAAAATTTAGGGCAAATATTAATAAATGGACTGGATACTCCTTACATTAAAATCAAGGGAATCCCTGATAATGCTGGCTATATCCAACCCAGTGTAATGATTCTTCCGGGTGGTAAATGGCGGATGTACTTCTGGCTCCATGGACCAAAAATCAGATATGTCGCCGCCGAAAGTGTGGACGGAATAAACTGGAGAGCGTTAAATATTGACTCGCCCTGTTTGTATCATCCTTGTGACAAGCAAATAAAAAATTTTCCACCTGGAATGGGGCTTACGCCCGATAAGAATTTACCTGAAACAAAAAAGAGCAAGAGGCAAAGAGAACCTCTCTGTCTAAAACGGTTGTTGAGCAATGATGCCACTTTTACGTATTTTAATGCCAGAACAAATGAATTCGAAATGTACTCGGTATGGCTACTTCCTAATTCGCCAGACAGCAAGAGATATATTCCATATGATAACGCTCCAGATATTTTAAGGATAATTCATCGAAGAACAAGTAAAAACGGCTTAGACTGGAATGACCCGGAGTTGATTATATATCCTGGTGAAAATGACCCCGATGACCTGCAATTCTATTATCTGGCCATAAGCAGGCATGGAGAATGGAAAATTGGGTTTCTTGGACGCTATCTTTGTAAAGCGCAGACAATTGATATTGAAATTTCTTTTAGCCGGGATGGAAAGAAATGGTTAAGACCTCTGCATCAGCCCTGGATAAAAAGAGGAAAGGCAGGTGAGCCTGATTCCAAAGCTATCTATCCCTCATCACATCTTTTAGATATGGGCAATTATTGGTTGTTCTATTATACAGGTTGCAGCCATTTACACAACGCTTCCAGAAACTTAAGTTCTTCCATTATGGTAGCTAAGTTCTTAAAGAATCGTTTTGTTGGGTTAAAAACCCAGGGAAGTTCCCAGGGAATGGTAAAAACGCGCGCTTTTATCCCTTCGAATGCAAAAATTTTTGTCGATGCCGACATCAAAGGCAAAATGCGAACTGAACTCTGCGATGCTTTTGGAGAAACCATTCCCGGCTATGAAATGGAAAAGTCGATTTCATTAAAAGGTGATTCTACCAAACATACCTTAAGGTGGAAAAATAAGGACACTGCAATTTTCCAATACGAAGCGGTCAGTTTGAAATTAGCTATGAATGATGGAGTTATTTTCAGCATCTATAGTTAGAGTCGGATATTATTATAAGGGTTAGATGACACTATAAAGAGGGAATTTATTTCTCCTTCTCTCATTGTAGTAAAGGTAGATAAACATGGATTAGAGGGTTATGAACCATAGAGAAAGGGTTTTGACTTCTTTACAGCATAAAGAGCCGGATAGAATCCCCATAGATTTAGGAGGAATGGACTCTACCGGAATTGTGGGTATAGCCTATAACAAACTCAAGAAATATTTGGGGATAGAGGGAGGAAAAACCCAAGTTTTTGACCCCTATCAGCAGGTGGTTAAGATAGAGGAGGAGATCTTAAAAAGAATAGGAGCCGATGTTCTTCCCGTTCTCTTTGAGCCGAAAAAATGGAAATCTTCCAAATTATCAGATGATTCTCCTTGCGAGATTCCAAAGAAATGGAGCCCAGTAACTCAAGAAGATGGCTCTCAGGTAGTCCTAGACAAAAAGGGAATTGCTCGTGCTAAAATGCCGAAGGATGGCCACTATTTTGACCCAATTAACCCACCTCTGCAGGAGGCAAATTCGGTAAAGGAAATTGAGAATAACCTTAAGTATATCAAGAGCTTTGACTGGCCCTCCTATTGGGATGAAGATTACTCAGATTTAGAAAGAAAAGCAAAATATCTTTATGAGAATACTGACTACGCTCTAATGGGAAATTTTGCCCCACACATTTTTGCTGCGGGCCAGATATTGAGAGGGTTTGAGCAATTTATGGTTGACCTGATTTCCAATCAAAAAATTGCTCAATGCATTATGGAGAACTTGGTTAGTACTTTTATTGAAAGATTTGACAGATATAACGCGGCTATTGGAAAGTATATTCAGATTATCAATGTTAATGATGATTTAGGTATGCAGGACGGACCTCAGGTTTCGCCAGGATTATACCGGAAAATGGTTAAACCCTATCAAAAAAGACTCTATCAATATATTAAGAAAAATTCAAATCTTTATCTTTTTCTCCATACCGATGGTTCGGTCTATGAATTTATTCCTGATTTTATTGAGATGGGAGTTGATATTCTCAACCCGGTTCAGTTTACTGCCAGGAATATGGAACTTGAAAAGTTAAAAAAAGAATTTGGCAGAGATATAAGTTTCTGGGGAGGGGGCTGCGATACGCAAAATATTCTTCCTTCTGCTACCGTTCAGGAAGTCAAGGAAGATGTGAAAAGATGCATATCTATTCTCGCCCCGGGTGGAGGATTTGTTTTTAACCAGATTCATAATATCCTTGCCGATGTTCCAGCGGAGAATATCATGGCAATGTATGAAGCGGTGAAGGAACATAGTTATTAAAATAAGGAGGAAAAGAGTTGGATGTTTTGCAAAGCACCTGACAAATATGTGGGAAAGGTCTCCAAACTTTGACTTTAATGAGAACTCGTAATACCATTTCCGGGAGGTCCTGAAACATCCTCTTTATAAAGAAGGTTGTTGAGTAAATCCAGTGGATGGAGACGTTATGGTATCAGACGAATAAAACTGGAGTATTTGATTAAAAAAGGCAAATTGGGTGCAACCTGGCTGGCGAGCAGGCAGACACTCCAAGGAAATTATAAAGGCATTAAGGATATGATTAAGTCCGCTTTCCTGATGATTCTCACCGCAATCATTGTCGGGGGACTAATGAATCTAATTCTTTAGGTTGCTAAATTTCCTTTTATCTTTTCTAAAAGTTTTATTGCGTTTTTAATATCCTCTATTTGCTGGGTCCCACTTATTTCCCTTTCGATGGTCAAAGGTCCGCGAAAGCCCTTCTCGTATAAAGCGGGCAATACCTCCTCATAATGCACATCTCCCTCACCCAAAGGCATCTCAGGACCAAGTTTCCCTCCCACTTCTGGCATCCTGCCGTCTTTGCAATGGGTATTTACTACAAATTCTCCCAAAAGTTCTACCGCCTCCAGAGGTTTCCCCATACCATACATTAAAAGATTCGCGGAATCCAGGTTTACCCGAACGTTGTCCGTATCAATATCATCTATCGTTCTTCTCAAAACTAAAGGCGGTTCCTGCCCGGTTTCAAAAGCAAACATTTGATTGTTATTCTTGCAAAAAGCAACAAATTTCTTCATCGTCTCTATAAAACCTTTATAGAGCAAAGTTGTGCTATCGGCGGGAATAAAACCCATATGACTGGTTACCGCCTTAATCCCTATTTTTCTTGCCCAGTTGGAAACAGCGCAGGCATGCACTACGCGAGGAGCTCTTGTATTCTCCGGCACAAGCCCTATTGTTCTCGGACCATCAATTAAATCCCAGATATGCCCCTTATACATTATAAAAACGGATGAAATTTTCATCCCTGTCTTTTCTATTGCAGATTTTAGTTTTTCGTTAAGTTCAGCCGATTTTTTACCATAAATATATTCGTCTGGTGGATTTCCCAGTTGGCAGGTGTGGATACCAAAATTTTGAATTTTTGACAATACTTCCATTGGATTTGCTCCAATACTGGTCATAACACCTAAAGGCAAAACCTCTTTTTTAACCATCTTTTCTCCTCTCGGGTCTGATAAATCAGACCCCTACAAATAATCTGCAGTGCGAGATTGCCACGAGCCTATCGGCTCTCGCAATGACTACGTCACTTTTAGTCCTAAAATCATCAGAATAACAAACAACGCAATCCAGGTTTGGAATTCTTTGTTGTTTTTCGCTCTCTGCCAGGAAAATTTAGATGTTATAGAAAAGTTTTTTATCATTAAAATTGACTTGATAGAGGGAAAGAAGGGGGAAACAGTTTTTTGATAATTAAAGTATTCATCTGTAAATTTTTCGGCAAGAAATTTCTCTTCCCGGAAAATAGTGGGTAAATAAACGCTTAAAAATAGCAGGACAAAAGCGAGAAGAAACGATGAGGAACAACTAATAATAGCAACTCCCAAGCCAATAAAAAAACTACCAAGATACAAAGGGTTTCTTACTAATCTGTAAGGTCCATTTTTTGCCAGAGTTTTATCCTTCTCAATACAACCTGCGGCCCAGGTACGGATTGTTTCTCCGGAAAGAACAATAAATAATCCAATCCAGTAAGAAAGGATTACCGGTTTTGCCAGAAAGAGAACGAAAAGAAAAAAGAGATAACCGGTGTAAAGCCGAATTTTCTTTAAGTATTTCATAAAATACACCCCCACCTACCTCCTCCCCCCTCGAGGGGGAGGACTGAGGAGAGGGGAATTTGCGGTTAAATATCCACTATCTTAATTTTTCCCCAGATTGCTATTTTGTCTTCTTTAATGATTAAAATTCCTGAAAGACCGGGAATCTTTTTGGCAAACCTGATTCCCCTGGAGAGGTCTTCTTTTGTTTGAATAAGATTACCGACTGCGGTAGCGGAAACATCGGCTAAGGCAACCGATTTTGCTACTGCAAGGGCTACGTCTGCCTTACCAAAACTGAAAGAATGACCAAACGTTCCTGATGAGGAACAAATCCCCAAAGGTGTACTTTCAGGAGCAATTTCCAGAGCAATTTTTTCGGAAAAGGGGGATTCCCCGGCATAAACCCCTACTCTTCTCTTTTTATCACTTTTCAAAAAGATATCCCCGCCATTCTCTACAATAACCTCTTTACAAAATTTTAAAAGTTCTTTTCCCACAAATTCGGCAATTGCCCCGGCAACTGCAGCCATCGGTCCAACGTTAACCAGAGAAGATGCCTTTACCATTTCTTTAATAATCAAAGAATCCTTTTTCTCAGCCCTAACCAGTGCATAAGTTTTTTGAAAGGAAGGATAACTCTTAATGTAATTTTCAATTTGCTGCCGACAATCCAGGAGAGAATTATAGGCAATAGTTCTTAATTTATTATTTGCATCAACATCAGGAGATGTTTCCCACATATTGTTCAGAGAATTCTGTTTGAAAAGAATAAGAATGTTTGTTTCTTTAACAAGCAACTCAAATTTTTCCAAATCAGAGGTATTGATTAAACTACGATAGGTCATCAAAAAGAAACTCTCATTGCCCGGGGAGGACAAATCTTAATGCAGAGTTCGCAGGCAATGCATTTATTTTTATCAAACTTCACTTCTCTTGTTTTGGGGTCCAGAACAAAGGCCTGGGTCGGGCAGATATCAATGCAAACTCCACAATGAGTGCATTTATCTTCATCCCGGATTACATCTTTGCTTAAGGGCTGAATCTTTATCTTCAGACGAGAAAGAAAATCAATTCCCTTCCTGTAATCTTCCTTCTTTCCCGTTAATTCCAGAACTAATAGCCCCTCCTTTTTAGGGGTGATCGAGGCCCTAAGAATACCAAAGGAGAGATTATAGTCCTTAACCAGCCGATAAACAATTGGCTGGTCAATTAAGTCGGGAGGAAATCTTAAAACAATCTTTCGGGAAATTATCATAATAACAACTTATCTCTTACCTCACCTTCAACGGTTTAAACTTAACATTCAAGGGAAGTTTCTCCACCGCTTCGGTGAGGAGAAAGGAGCCCCCTTTAATCCACATTTTCAAGGTTTCGGCAATCTCTCTTGCTTTGCTATAACTGGAAAGAGAAGTAGCAGGAACCTTTCTCCCCCGAATAGTAATCTTACCTTTTTTTAAATCCTCATAATTTACTTTTCCCAAATTACCTTTTTTATTTTGAGGATAGGACTCACTATAATCTACTATCTTGGCATAAATATCTCTATCCTTCACTGCGGCATATCTGCAAATCTCTTCGTTAAGCAGAGGAATGGGAATACCGATACCAACAATTAAGGTTACTCCATAGCCAAGAAAAGATGCTCCCCTCAGCCATTGTTGTTTCATTCCCTTTAAATCCCCAATAAGGGCTAACGTTCCTGCCGGCTCTTTCGGAATGCCTTTCTTCGTTCTTTCCACCCCGGGATTATGCTGGGTTCCATACCAGGCAACGTAGCCAACTCCACCTCCCAAAAAAATCCTCGTGCCGATGCCAATCGTTTGATAATAAGGGTCATTAAGCAACGGGGAAAGTTGGCCGCTACTGCAGTAGTGGGCATTTCCTAAATTTGGTTTTAAGACCCCCATATAGGTATAGATTGTTTCCCTGGAAAGATTTACCGCCACGTTATAGTTCTGATAGCAGTTGCGGGGATTAAAGAGTATTGCTTCATTGAAACCTTTAATATTTATCCGGGTAGAGAGTTTTTCTCCGGGATAACAATTCGTGCTATAAGTATGTGCTTCTAATTTTACATCCTTTCCCGAGACCAAATCCTCTATGAGATGCCCCCCTCCGTAGCGAAATTCTCCCGGATATGGTCTATTTCTTGAATCATTCTCGGGAAGAGAAGTAGCGCCAAGAAGAAAATCGCCCGCGGCAAAGCCAGCATAGCAGGGAATGTCATTAAGATAGACCTTACCTCCACCTAACCTGACTTTCGGTTTTGTGGGACCAATATTAAAGTAAGCGCCTGAAGAACACATCGGAGCAAAGGTAGCGGTGGTAACCACATCAACCTCGCGCGCAGTTTTCTTTATTCCTTTCTTTTCAGCAAGGTCAATAATTTCTTCTGCGGTTACAATTACCGCCTTACCTTTTTTAATCTTTTCGTTAATTTCCGCAACTGTTTTCATTGGCTTCCGATTCTCAAACTCTTCAATTTTTCAACGCTATTCAAAGGTTTCACAGTTACCCCTGCTTTATTATAACTGTTCCAGTAATTTACCGGGACAGAAGGAAAATCTTTAGCATCACTATAACGGGCAACAATTCCCGCGGCCAGAGGAATTAAATCTTTGCTCCTGCTTTCTAAAATACCTGCCGGGCCGGCTATACCATTCACTTCCAGGAGAAAATCATTATTTCCGGCTAAAGAAAAAAGAAGGTTATTTTCCCTTTCGTTCCTCCCGACAATGAGTTTGGTATCCGGAGAAAGGCGAAAATGGCGACCAACCTTAAGAAGGTACAGGTCGGAAATTTCTATCTTTTCCCGATGCTCAAAAAGGTCTTTAAGTTTTAAAGAGAATTCCTTTTCCGTGAGGAGACATCCCCCGGCAGGAGAAAGATAATTTTTTATCCCAAAATTTTTTGCTAATTTCAACTGTTCCTTTCTGCTTCTACCGGAAATAGCCAATAATTCCTCTCTATTGATTAAGCCCTGTTTCTCAGGGATTGTTTCCGGAAGAACTTTTGCCGAAAGGGGCCGCAGAACCCTACCAACAAGTCCTGCCTCTTCCTCAATCATTAAAAGAGCATTTTTATATTGGGAACTGGGTCTTTGAGCCAGAACCTCTCCGGTAACAATAAAAGAGAATTTTTTTCGCAAAAGCGCCTTTGCTTTCTTAAACATTAAAATCCGACAATCAATACAGGGATTAAGATGCTTCCCATAGCCGTATTTCGGTCTTTTTACTAAATTCAGATAATCCTCACCCAATTTAATTGTCACCAGAGGAATTCCAAATTCTTCTGCCTGCTCTCTTACTGTTTTCTGCTCTTTAAGAAAAGGAGTAATAAAATTTAGTCCTTTTACCTTTATCCCCTGAGAAAGAACAATTTTCAAAGATAGAACACTGTCCAGGCCCCCGGACAAAAGAACAATTGCTACTGGAGTTTCCGGCGGAAGTTCCTTACTTTTTGTAGTTGATTTTTTAATTCTTTCCAATCTTTTTTCTTAAGCAATTTTTCCAGGAGGGACAAGGACTTTTTAAAATTATGCAAAGCAGAGAGAACTTCCTCCCGGTTCGTGCTAAAGATATCAGTCCAGAGTTGCGCAGAACTGGCAGCAATCCTGGTTGTATCCTTAAAACCGGA